>NZ_JAKRNH010000024.1:0-25901 GCF_022346985.1 Micrococcus sp. ACRRV | reverse complement strand
GTCTTCGGGGGCTGGGGGCTGGGGGGCACCCTGTTCCGGGCCTCCGGACCCGGTGTCTGGAGCGTGTGGGACGGCGAGGCGCTGACGGAGGCCATGGGGGCCATGGCGGCCGCCTCCACGGGACTGGGGCGCTCATCCTCTGAGAGCGCGGCGCAGGCGACGCGGTCCCCCCGGTGGCGGCGGTTCCTGCGCTGGACCGGGCACGCGGTCCGCTGGGTCCTGGTGGCGCTGCTGGTCCTCGCGGCCGGGGCCGCCGCGGTCCTGGGGGCGATGGGTCCGAGCCCGACCACCCTCGTCGTCTGGGGCAGCGCGGCGGGCCTCGTGGTCGCGGCCGTCCTGGTGGGGTGCGGAGTCATCGGCCTGGAGCCGGGCCCTGACCGCTCCCCGCACACGCGCTGGTGAGCCCGACGTCCTCGTTTTGCGGGCGGGCCGTGACGGCCGCGCAGTCCGAGCGCCCGCAGCCGACGGAGGGCCCCGGCCGCCGATCCTGAGATCGGCGGCCGGGGCCCTCCCCGTGTGGTGGAGGCAAGGGGACTCGAACCCCTAACCCCCTGCTTGCAAAGCAGGTGCGCTACCAATTGCGCCATGCCCCCGTGTTCGGTTGTGCTCCCGAGGATCAGCCCTGCGGCGTCTCCTCGTCCTCCCCGCGGCCGTCCTCGGCGGGCGCTTTCCGCGGCTCCAGGCTGTCCGTGGCCGAGGCCCAGACCGCCTTGTCCTCGCGCTGCTGCCGCCAAGAGCGAACCCCGTATGCGGCGGCGGCGCCGGCCACCAGGGTGGCGATGCGTGCCAGTCGCATGGGATCCCCTTCCCGTCAGACGACTCGAGCCCCAGTCAGACCGGGGCTCGTGCGTGGAGTGGGCGTACCAAGACTTGAACTTGGGACCTCTTCGTTATCAGCGAAGCGCTCTAACCGCCTGAGCTATACGCCCTCACCGTTGCGTGCGGAACGATGTCCCGTTCACAACAGGAGATGACTCTACACCCCTGGGGGCGCGGAGTGCAAGCCGGCTCAGTCGTCCGCGAGCGTGACGCCCACGCCGCCCACCAGGGAGGCGCACACGTTGTAGAGCAGCGCGCCGACCACGCCCAGCGCGGTCAGCAGGATCACGTTCAGCACCGCCACCACGGTGGCCAGGGACACCACGGTGCTCAGGGGCGCCAGGTTCTCCACCGTGTACGTGCCGGACTCGGTACCCAGCACGGTCCCCAGCACGTCGTTGATCTTCCCGAACACGCCGGTCAGCTCCGCGAGCGTGTAGAAGCCGACGGTGGCCACCACCAGGATGATGCCCAGCGCCACGGAGAGCAGGAACGCCAGCTTCAGCACCGACCACGGGTCCACCTTGGTCAGCTGCAGGCGGGCGCGGCGCACCTTGGCCTTCGGGACGGCGCGGACCAAGTCCTCCTGGGAGTCCCGCGAGCTGGAACGGCGGGCCGGACGGGACGCCGAGGCGCCCTTCGCCCCGGCCGGGCGCGACGAAGCGGACGTGCTCACTGCTCTCCTCCGTCTGCATCCTCACCGGCGGCCTCGGCCTCCGCTGCGGCTGCGGGATCGGTCTGGTCGTTGACTGCGTCCAAGGGTACCCCCGCGCCGTCCGCGGCTCCGGCGGCCTCCGGGGCCGCACCCTCGGCCGCGGCCCGCTCGTCCGCGGTGGCCTCGATCTCGTCCTCGTTGTTGAGGGTCACGGCGACGATCCGGTCCCGCTTGTCCGGCTTCGCGAAGACCACGCCCATGGTGTCACGGCCCTTGGCGGGCACGCCGGCGACGGCGGAGCGCACCACCTTGCCGGAGGCCATCACCACGAGGACCTCCTGGTCCTCGCCCACCACGAGCCCGCCGGCGAGCTCGCCGCGGTCGTCCACGAGGCGGGCGACCTTGATGCCGAGGCCGCCGCGGCCCTGCGTGCGGTACTCGTCCACGTGCGTGCGCTTGGCGAAGCCGCCGTCCGTCACGGTGAAGACATAGCTGTCCTCGTCCCCGGCGCGGATGACGTCCATGGCGAGCAGGGCGTCGTCGCCGCGGAACTTCATGCCGGTCACGCCGGAGGTGGCGCGGCCCATGGGGCGCAGCGCCTCGTCCGTGGCGGTGAAGCGCACGGACTGGCCTTGGCGGGAGATCAGCAGCAGGTCGTCCTGCGCGGAGACGACGCGCGCGGAGACGAGCTCGTCGCCCTCGCGCAGCTTGATCGCGATCAGGCCGGCCTGGCGGTTCGTGTCGTAGTCCTCCAGCGGGGTCTTCTTCACGAGGCCGTTGCGGGTGGCGAGCACCAGGTAGGGGGCGTCGCCGTCGTAGCCGGCCAGCGGCTGGATCTGCGCGATCCGCTCATCCGGTTGGAATGCCAGCAGGTTCGCCACGTGCTGGCCCTTCGCGTCGCGGCCGGCCTCCTGCAGCTCGTACGTCTTGATCCGGTAGACACGGCCCAGGTTCGTGAAGAACAGCAGCCAGTGGTGCGTGGAGACGGTCAGGAAGTGCTCGACGACGTCGTCGCCGCGCAGCGCCGCCCCGCGCACGCCCTTGCCGCCGCGCGCCTGCGAGCGGTACTGGTCGATGCGGGTGCGCTTGACGTAGCCGCCGCGGGTGATGGTGACGACCATCTCCTCCTCGGGGATGAGGTCCTCGATGGACATGTCCCCGTCGAAGCCGGCCACGATCTCGGTGCGGCGCTCGTCCCCGTGCTTGGCCACGAGCTCGCCCAGCTCGTCCGAGACCACCTCGCGCTGGCGCTGCGGGGACTCGAGGATCGCGGTGTACTCGGCGATCCGGGCCATGAGCTCGTCGTACTCGTCCTGGATCTTCTGGGACTCCAAGGCGGCCAGCTGGCGCAGCTGCATCTGCAGGATCGCCTGGGCCTGCTCGTCGTCGATGTCCAGGAGGGTCTTCAGGGCCTCGCGCGCGACCTCGGCGGAGGCCGAGCGGCGGATGGTCGCGATGACCTCGTCCAGCATGTCGAGGGCCTTGAGCAGGCCCTGCAGGATGTGGGCGCGCGCCTCCGCCTTCTTCTTGCGGAACGCGGTGCGCCGGACGATGACCTCGATCTGGTGCTTCACCCAGTGATGCACGAACCCGTCCAGGGACAGCGTGCGCGGCACCCCGTCCACCAGCGCCAGCATGTTCGCCGAGAAGTTCGACTGCAGCTCGGTGTGCTTGTAGAGGTTGTTCAGCACCACCTTGGCCACGGCGTCGCGCTTGAGCACGATCACCAGGCGCTGACCGGTGCGGCCCGACGTCTCGTCGCGCATGTCCGCGATGCCGGCGATCTTGCCGTCCCGGACCATCTCCGCGATCTTCGCGGCCAGGTTGTCCGGGTTGGTCATGTACGGCAGCTCGGTGACCACCAGGCACGTGCGGCCCTGGATCTCCTCCACGTTCACCACGGCACGCATGGTGATCGGGCCGCGGCCGGTCCGGTACACCTCCTCGATGCCCTTGCGGCCCAGGATCTGCGCGCCCGTGGGGAAGTCCGGGCCCTTGATGCGCTGCATCAGCGCGGCCAGCAGCTCCTCGCGGGTGGCCTCCGGGTGCTCCAGGTACCACTGGACGCCCGCGGCCACCTCGCGCATGTTGTGCGGCGGGATGTTCGTGGCCATGCCGACGGCGATGCCCGAGGAGCCGTTGACCAGCAGGTTCGGGAACCGGGCGGGCAGCACGGTGGGCTCCAGCTGCTTGCCGTCGTAGTTCTCCTGCATGTCGACGGTGTCCTCGTCGATGTCCCGGACCATCTCCATGGCCAGCGGGGCCATCTTGGTCTCGGTGTAGCGCTGGGCGGCGGCGCCGTCGTTGCCCGGGGAGCCGAAGTTGCCCTGGCCCAGGGCCAGCGGATAGCGCTGCACCCAGTCCTGGATCAGGCGGACGAGGGCGTCGTAGATCGCCGTGTCCCCGTGCGGGTGGTAGTTGCCCATCACCTCGCCCACCACGCGGGCGGACTTGTTGAAGGAGCGGTCCGGTCGGTAGCCGCCGTCGTACATCGCGTAGAGCACGCGCCGGTGCACCGGCTTGAGGCCGTCGCGCACGTCCGGGAGCGCGCGGCCCACGATCACGGCCATCGCGTAGTCCAGGTAGGACCGCTTCATCTCCGACTCGAGGTCGACCGGCTCCACCTTGTCCGCGGCGCCCTCGGGCAGCACGTAGTGCTCGACGGCGACGTCCTGGCCGATCTGCGGGGTCTGCTCGGCGTCATGGCCGTCTTGGGGGGTGCCGGGCGCGGTGCCCGGGGTGGTCTCGTCGCTCAACGCGATTCCTCTCCTGCTCCTGAAGTCTCTGGGTCAGCCGGTCCGGATCAGATGTCCAGGAAGCGGATGTCCTTGGCGTTCTGCTGGATGAAGTTGCGGCGCGACTCGACGTCCTCGCCCATGAGCATGGAGAAGACCTGGTCCGCGGCGGCGGCGTCCTCCATGGTGACCTGCAGCAGGGTGCGGTGCTCCGGGTCCATGGTGGTGTCCCACAGCTCCTGGTAGTTCATCTCGCCCAGGCCCTTGTAGCGCTGCACGCCGTTGTCCTTGGGGTAGCGCCAGCCGCGGGCCAGGCCGGCCTCGATCGCGGCGTCGCGCTCCTCGTCCGAGAACACGTAGTCGTGCGGGGCGTTGGACCACTTGATGCGGTACAGCGGGGGCTGCGCGAGGAACACGTGCCCGGCCTCGATGAGGGGACGCATGTACCGGAACAGCACGGTCAGCAGCAGCGTGGTGATGTGCTGGCCGTCCACGTCCGCATCCGCCATGAGCACGATCTTGTGGTACCGCAGCTTGGAGATGTCGAACTCCTCGCCGATGTTCGTGCCGAACGCGGTGATCATGGACTGGATCTCCGCGTTGCCGAGGGCTTTGTCCAGGCGGGCCCGCTCGACGTTCAGGATCTTGCCGCGCAGCGGGAGGATCGCCTGGGTGTCCGGGTTGCGCCCCTGCTTGGCGGAGCCGCCGGCCGAGTCGCCCTCCACGATGTACACCTCGCAGCGGGCCGGGTCCTTGGAGGAGCAGTCCGCGAGCTTGCCGGGCATGCCGAAGGACTCCAGCGGGGACTTCCGACGGGCGTTGTCCCGGGCCTTGCGGGCGGCCATGCGCGCGTGGGAGGCCTGGACTGCCTTGCGGATGATGTCCTTGGCCGGGCCGGGGTTGCGCTCCAGCCAGTCCCCCAGGTGGTCCGTGACCACCTTGGACACGAAGCCGCGGGCCTCGGAGTTGCCCAGCTTGGTCTTGGTCTGGCCCTCGAACTGCGGCTCGGAGAGCTTCACCGAGACGACGGCGGTGAGGCCCTCGCGGATGTCCTCGCCGGAGAGGTTGTCGTCCTTCGCCTTGAGGATCTCCTTCTCCCGCGCGTAGCGGTTCACCAGCGCGGTCAGCGCGGAGCGGAAGCCCTCCTCGTGGGTGCCGCCCTCGTGCGTGTTGATGGTGTTCGCGTAGGTGTGCACCGACTCGGAGTAGGCGGTGGTCCACTGCATGGCCACCTCGAGGGCCATGCCGCGCTCGGCGTCCTCGGCGTCGAACGCGATGACGTCCTCGTGCACCAGCTCCGCGCGCTTGGAGGAGTTCAGGTGCTTGACGTAGTCCAGCAGGCCGTCCTCGTAGAGGTAGGTGACGCTGCGGCGCTGGGGCGTCTGCTCGTCGTCGAGCCCGTTCTCCGCGGCCGCGTCCTCGCCGGCGGTGCCCTCGCCGACGATCTCGTCCTCCTGGACCTCGTTGTCCTCCTGGACGCGCTCGTCCGTGAGGGTGATGCGCAGGCCCTTGTTCAGGAACGCCATCTGCTGGAAGCGGGCGCGCAGGGTCTCATAGTCGAACTCCACGGACTCGAAGATCTCGGGGTCCGGCCAGAAGGTCTGGACGGTGCCGGTCTCCTCCGTGGCCTCGCCCTTCACGAGCTCGCCCTGCGGGATGCCGCCGTTCGCGAAGGACATGCGCCAGGCGTGGCCCTGGCGCCGGATCTCCGTCTCCACACGCGTCGAGAGCGCGTTCACCACGGAGATGCCCACGCCGTGGAGGCCGCCGGAGACGGCGTAGCCGCCGCCGCCGAACTTGCCGCCCGCGTGGAGGATGGTCATGACGACCTCGACGGTGGGCTTGCCCTCGGTCGGGTGGATGTCCACCGGGATGCCGCGGCCGTTGTCCTGCACGCGCACGCCGCCGTCGGCCTGGAGGGTGACGTCGATGCCGTCCGCGAACCCGGCCAGGGCCTCGTCCACGGAGTTGTCCACGACCTCGTACACCAGGTGGTGCAGGCCGCGCGGACCCGTGGAGCCGATGTACATGCCCGGGCGCTTGCGCACGGCCTCCAGGCCCTCGAGCACGGTGATCGCGGACGCGCCGTACTCCTGCACCTGGTGGGCGGGGTTGGTGTCCGGTGCGGGGGCGGACGGCTGCTCGGGCTGCTCGGGTGCGGCGTCGACCACGGGGGTTCACTTCCTCGGAACGGGACGGGGCCGTCCCCGGGGACCTCGCGCGCACGCACGCGGGAGGACCGGCGCGGGGGCGGAGGCGGGAACGGACGGGAGCCCCGGACGGGCCGGGGCTCACCTTGTTCACCGCCCACTCTAGCGGAATCGGCGTGTGGGCGCGGGATTCCTGCGGTCCGCGGACGTGGATCATGCCCTGGGAGGTCGCACAGGCCTCTCAGGACGACCGCGGACGGGTGCGCCCCGGTCCCATGCCCTCCCCGGGGTCTTCAACGCGCCAGAGGGCGTCCACGCGGTCAGCGGCACGCGTCCACGAGCACCCGCCCGCCCGGGCCGGCGTCCCCGAGGTCATGGGCGCGGGCGGTCTCCCCCAGCGGCAGCACCTCGGCCACCGGGATCACCAGGTGCGCGGCCGCTACGGTCACCTCCCGCACGGCGGCCGCCTTGGACGGGGCGGGGACGTCGTCGCTGCCCACGAAGCGGATCACGTGGTTCTCGAAGAGCATGGGCCAGAACGGCAGGCTCGGGTGCTCCTTCCGGGAGGCGAACGCCGCGATCACGCCGCCGGTGCGCGGTGATCCCGGGGATCCCCAGGCAGGCGGCGGTCTCGTCCGAGACGTCCACCGGCAGGTCCACGGCCAGCTCCTGGGGCACGACGACGGCCTCCGCCGCCGTACCGAACGGGCGTCCGGACTGGGCCCCCCACAGCCACACGCGGCGGCCCGTCCGTGCCGGGTCCACCCCCTCCCCGACCGCGTCCACCGTTCCGACGCCGTCGCTCTGGGGCACGACCAGCGGGCCGGCCATCGCGGAGCCCTGCCAGCCGGCGCGCTTCTTGGTGTCCCCGGGGTTCACCCCGGACAGACGGACGCGGACCCGGACCTCACCCGGACCGGGCTGCGGGTCGGGCAGCTCGCCCATCCGGATGACCTCGGACGCCGGGCCCTGCCGCTCGTATGCGCCCAGCATGGACCCGGGCGGGGAGCGCGTCCAGGGTTCGGCGGGTGGGCGGCTCAGCCGTAGGTGTCCCGCGGACCGCGCCCGCCGCGCACCGTGCGCGGGCCGTGCCGCCAGCTCGGTGCGGCCGGGCCCGCCACGTCGATCCGGGTCACGACGCCGGGCCCCAGCGCCTCGTCGAAGCGGCTCAGCAGCATGGGGCTCATCAGGCGCAGCTGCGTGGCCCACGCCGTCGAGCTGGTGCGCACCCGCACCACCGAGTCCTCGAAGCTCTCCGGGCGGCAGTGCAGCGCGATCTCCGGGCCCACCAGGTCCGCCCAGCGGGTGAGCACCGAGCCCACGGCCACCGGGGTGGACCAGCCGCGGTCCCGGATCAGCCGGCCGAAGACGCTGGAGACGACGGCCGGGTCACGGTCGGCCGGGGCGCCGGGGCGCCGGTGTCCCGACCGGGCCACGGCCCCGCCGGCCGCCGCGGCCGCCTCCGAGCCCGCCATGGACTGTGCGAGGCCGGCCGCGGTGCCCCGCCGGTTCAGCGGCGCCTCGCCGCGCTGCCGGGCGGCGTCGCGCACCCGGCGCAGCTGCACCAGGGCCAGGTCCGGACGGTCCGGCGGCAGCTCCGCCAGCGCGTCCGGCTCCGGCGAGCGCTCACGCACGGGCGTCGCCGTCCTCGGGCTCCTCGGCCTCCGACGCCGCCGCACCCGGCGCAGCGCCCGGGCGGGGCGCCCGGATGTCCCCCTCCACCGGCTCGGCCGCGGCCACGGCCTCGGAGCCCTCGGCGTCCTGGCGGATGAGGACCCGGTGCCCCGCGAGTGACGCGGGGATGTCCGCGAGCGCCGCCGCCGTCACGATCACCTGCTCGGCCCGGCCCACCAGCCCCGCGAGCCGCTCGCGCCGCGCGGCGTCCAGCTCGGCGAAGACGTCGTCGAGGATCAGCACGGGCCGCCCCTCCGGGTCCGAGTCGTCGGCGACGAGCACGTCGTAGGCGGCCAGGCGCAGCGCCAGCGCCAGGGACCAGGTCTCCCCGTGGGAGGCGTAGCCGCGCGCCGGCGCGGGGCCCAGGAACAGGGCGAGCTCGTCCCGGTGGGGGCCGACGAGGGTCAGGGCGCGGGCACGCTCCTCCTCGCGCTGCTCCACGAGCGCGGCGTGCATGCTCGCGGCGAGCTCGGCCACGGGTGGGGCCTGCACGTGGGTGCCGCGCGCGGCGGGCACGGTGGACTCGTAGGAGTACGTGGCGGTCTTGGAGCCGTTGGTCAGGGCCGCGTAATCCTCCTGGAGCGGATGGGCCAGGAGGCGCAGCACGTGCAGGCGGCCATGCAGCAGGCGGGCGCCGGCGGCGCACAGGTGCTCGTCCCACACGGCCAGCGTGGCGTCCTCCTCGGCGCCCCAGCGGCGGGCCTTCCGGGCTGACTTCAGCAGGGCGTTGCGCTGGCGCAGCACCCGCTCGTAGTCCGCGGCGGCCTGGCCCAGGGCGGGGCGCAACTGCACCATGAGCTGGTCCAGGAAGCGACGCCGGCCGCCCGGGTCCTGCGTGACCAGGCCGAGGTCCTCGGGGGCGAACACCACGGTCCGCAGGATCCCGAGGCCCTCCTTGGCGCGCACGGGGGCGCCGCGGTTGATGGCGACGCGGTTGGAGCGGCCGGGCAGGATCTCCAGCTCCAGCGCCACGGAACGGGCTCCGCGGTGCACGCGCCCGGCGATCCGCGCCCGGTCCTGGCCGAAGCGAACCAGCTGGGCGTCCTGGCTGACGCGGTGGGACTGGTGGGAGCCGAGGTAGCCGATGGCCTCCACCAGGTTGGTCTTGCCCACCCCGTTGGCGCCCAGCAGCACCGTGGAGCCCGGGCTCAGCTCGAGGTCTGCCCAGCGGTAGGAGCGGAAGTCCTGGACGGTGAGGTGGGACAGGTGCACGTCTGCGCTCAGCCCCCGCCCGTCAGGTCAGGCGGACGGGCATCACGAGGTAGCGGTGGTCCGAGACCGTGCCGTCCTCCTCGTGGACGCCGGTGAGCAGCGCCGGCTTGGGTGCGGCGGTGAAGGAGAAGCGCACCTGCGGCTGGTCGACCACGGCCAGGCCCTCGGAGAGGTAGGCGGGGTTGAACGCCACGGTGATCTCCTCGCCCTCGAGGGTGCAGGGCACGGACTCGTTGGCGGTGGCGTCGTCGCCGGTGCCGGCGTCGAGCGTGACCTGCCCGTCCGTGAACACCATGCGCAGCGCGGTGTTGCGCTCGGCCACGAGCGCGACGCGGCGGGAGGCGGCGATCAGCTCCTCGGTGTCCACTGCGGCCTGGATGGGGCTGGTCTCCGGGAACAGGGAGCGGATCTTGGGGTACTCGCCGTCCACGAGCACGGACGTGGTGCGGCGACCGCCCGAGGAGAAGCCCACGAGGTCGTGGGAGGAGCCGAACATGATCTCCAGCCGCCCGCCGCCGCCGAGGGACTTGGCGACCTCGGTGAGGGTGCGGGCCTTGATCAGCAGGGAGGTGGAGATCGCGGGGTCGGCCGGGTTCCAGCGGATCTCGGTCATGGCGAGCCGGTACCGGTCCGTGGCCAGGAAGGTCATGGTGTCGCCCTCGATCTCCACCTTCACGGCGGTGAGGATCGGCAGCGTGTCGTCCTTGGAGGCGGCCACGGTCACCTGGTTCACGGCGTGCGCGAAGGCGGCGCCGTCCACGGTGCCGGCGGGTTCGGGCAGCTCCGGGAGCGCCGGGTAGTCCGCCACGGGCATGGTGGCCAGCTGGAACCGGGAGGAGCGGCAGGTGACGAGGACCTTGCCGCCGTCGAGCTCCAGGGTGACGGGGGCGTTCGGCAGTGCCCGGACGATGTCGTTCAGCAGCCGGCCGGAGACGAGGACCTGGCCCTCGGCCTCGACGTCCGCCTCGATCTGGAGGCGGGCGGAGGTCTCGTAGTCGAAGCTCGCGATGGAGACGAGGCCGGCCTCGGCGGTGACGAGCAGGCCGGAGAGCACGGGCACCGGGGGCCGCGGGGACAGGGAGCGGGCCGCCCAGGAGACGGCGTCGCTGAGGATGTCGCGTGCCACGGTGAACTTCACGGTCTCTGCACTGCCTCTCTGGGGGTGTCGCGGTGGGGTGGGGCCCTGGCCGCTGCCGGGTCGGCGCCCCGGACGGAGTCCGCCTCGAATCACAAGGATCTCCGAGAGGCAAGGAGGCGCGCGCACGTCAGCATATGCGGTCCGTGAGTCCGGTGTCAGGTCGAGGCGGGCGTCCTGTGGACGCCCGATTCCTGTGATTCGACCGGGTGTGCGGGCGTCGGGGTTGATGTTGCTTGGCGGGATGTCTTCGGAGGGATCAGAAGTGGTGGTAGCAGGTGTGGATTGTGTGGAGAACCGCCTTGAGCCCCGCCATTCCGCCGATGTCGCTGGGGGAGCCGTGTGGATTCCCGCCCGTTCGGCATGTGTATGGTCGGTGGACGACGCCGACGCCGTCACCGCGGTCTTCCACAGGCGTCGTCGGGCCGGTCCCCCGCGCTCGGCGCCTCATCCCCCGGTTGTCCACATTCTTGTCCACATCAGGGACTCCGATATGCCAGGATCCGCGGAATCATGCCGCTCAATCCTGTGGACAACGGTGGAAATCGGTGGACAATCGAATCACACCGGTGTCATTCCTCCCCATGTGGACACCTCCCGTCCCCAGGCCTGTGGATTATCGGGGAGGGCGTCGTTCGGCGGATTCGAGTCATCCACAGGCCTGGAGATGTCCACAGTGGCCTGGGTTATCCACCGAGTTGTCCACATCGGTGGACAATGTGGACTGACCTTCGAGTGCGGGTCGAAGAATCGTGGCCGCTCAGGCCCCGCGCTGCTTGCGCTTGATCTCGTTGGTGAGCTCCGTCACCTGGTTGAAGATGGTGCGACGCTCGGCCATCAGCTCGCGGATCTTCCGGTCCGCGTGCATCACGGTGGTGTGGTCGCGTCCGCCCAACTCCTGGCCGATCTTGGGCAGGGACATCTCCGTGAGCTCGCGCAGCAGGTACATGGCGATCTGCCGCGCCGTCACCAGGGTCCGGGTGCGGGACTTGCTGGTGAGCTCGTCGATCGTCAGGTTGAAGTACTCCGCCGTGGTGTGGACGATCAGCTCCGGCGTGATCTCCTGCGTGGCGTCGTCCGTGATGAGGTCCTTGAGGACCTGCTCGGCCAGCTCGATGTCCACCGGCTGGCGGTTCAGGGAGGCGAACGCGGTGACGCGGATGAGCGCGCCCTCGAGCTCGCGGATGTTGGTGGAGATCCGCGAGGCGATGTACTCCAGCGCCTCCGGCGGCGCCACGAGCCCCTCCGCCTCCGCCTTCTTGCGGAGGATCGCGATGCGCGTCTCCAGGTCCGGCGGCTGGATGTCCGTGATCAGGCCCCACTCGAAGCGGGAGCGCAGCCGGTCCTCGAAGCCGGAGAGCTGCTTGGGCGGCAGGTCGGAGGTGATCACGACCTGCTTGTTGTTGTTGTAGAGGGTGTTGAAGGTGTGGAAGAACTCCTCGACCGTCGCCTCCTTGTCCGCGAGGAACTGGATGTCGTCGATCAGCAGGATGTCCACGTTGCGGTAGACGGCCTTGAACGAGGCGCCCTCGTCGTGGCGGATGGAGTTGATGAAGTCGTTGGTGAACTCCTCCGAGTTCACGTACCGCACCCGCAGGCCCGGGTAGAGGCGTCGGGCGTAGTGGCCGATCGCGTGCAGCAGGTGCGTCTTGCCCAGGCCGGACTCGCCGTAGATGAACAGCGGGTTGTAGGCCTTGGCCGGGGCCTCGGCCACCGCGTTCGCGGCGGCGTGCGCGAAGCGGTTGGAGGAGCCGATCACGAACGTGTCGAAGTGGTAGCGGTCGTTGAGCCGGCTGGTCTCCGAGGACGTCGACGGCGGCGCCGGGGTGGGCGCGCCCGCGGCGGGGGCCGCCGCGCGGGACGGGGCAGGCTCCTCGCGGGGCGCCGGCATCCCGGGCAGCTCCTCCGCAACGCCGCGGTGCATGCCGGCCGCGGGGGCCGGGGCGGGAGACGTCTCGGCACGGGCGGCGGCCAGGTCCGGGAGCTCCTCGGCGCGGCGGTCGTCGGCGGACGGGGTGCGCGGGGGCTGCAGGCTGGAGTCGATCGAGATGGCGAGGAGGATCTCCTCCCGGAAGACGGCGGTCAGCGCGTCTGTGAGGGCGTCCGCGACCTGGGCACCCTGGAGGGTCTCGCGCGTCGTCTCGTTGGGCACCGCCAGCAGGAGCGTGTTGCCGATCAGCCCCTGGGGCTGGGCCAGGTAGACGAAGCCCATGAGACGCGCGCTCACGCGGGGGTCGTCGTCGAGGGCCGTGACCACCTCGCGCCACCGGTCCAGCAGCTCCTGGTCCGCCGCCATGGGCACGTCCTTTCCCGGGGCAGCCGGCCGCCGGGCGGTCCGCTGCGAACTCGAACAATCGTGCTGGCGAGTCTAGCCGTTGTCCACAGGGTTGTGCACAAGGGGTGGACAACCCCTATCCTGCTGTGGACGACGCGCTCGGGGGTCCTCCGCGCGCGGTGCTCGCGCGCACCCGTTTGACCCCCGTGCGCGCCGACGACTACAGTTGCCTGGTCCCCCGGGCGTCGGCACCGCCGTGCCCGCCGGGGATTTCATGTCAGAGCCTCATCGGTCCTTCCCCCTGGTTGCACGTCCTCAGGTCGACGATCGCAAGGCACACCCAACACGTCGTGGAGAGATCACAGTGACCAAGCGCACTTTCCAGCCCAACAACCGCCGCCGCGCCCGCAAGCACGGCTTCCGCGCCCGCATGCGCACCCGCGCCGGCCGCGCCATCCTGTCCACCCGCCGCGGCAAGGGCCGCGCGGAGCTGTCCGCCTGATCCGCGCCGCGCAGGGCTGACGGGTCACCGTGCTGCCCCGTGACCGCCGGGTCCGCACCCCCGAGGAGTTCCGCTGCATCCGGCGGACCGGCTCGCGCGCGGGGCGGAGCACCGTCGTGGTCAGCGTGGCCGCGGACACCGACCCCGCCCGGCCCGGGGCGACGAGCCAGCCTCGTCGCCCGCGGGCCGGGTTCGTCGTATCCAAGGCCGTGGGCAACTCCGTGGTCCGCCACCGGGTCACCCGTCGACTGCGCGCCCTGCTGCGCGCCGAGCTGGACTCCCCCGCCCTGCGCGACCGCGCCCTGCTGATCCAGGTCAAGGCCCTCCCGGCCGCCGTCGACGCCGACCACGCGACCCTGCGGCGGGACGTCCACGGCGCCCTGGGCGCCGCCGTCCGGAAGCTCGACCAGGCCGACCGGAGTCGCTGAGATGCCCGCCTCCTCCCCGTACACGGTGCTCGAGCCCTCGCACGAGTGGGGCCCGCTGCGCGCGCTGCCCTCCACGCTGCTCGCCTGGCTCCTCACGGCCTACCGCGCCGTGGTCTCCCCGCTGTACGGGCCGGTGTGTCGGTTCTTCCCCAGCTGCTCGGCCTACGGGCTGGAAGCCGTCCACGTGCACGGCGCCGTCCGCGGCTCCTGGCTCACCGCGCGGCGCCTGCTGCGCTGCCACCCGTGGAACGACGGCGGCGTGGATCCCGTCCCGCCGGGGCGTCGCCGCTGGCCGCCGGGCCGCGAGCCGCGGATCTTCGCTCTGAACCACCCGCCCATCCCGCCTGACCCCTCGCAGGAGGACTGAACCATGTTCGACGCCATCCTCGCCCCGTTCCGCTGGATCATGTCCTGGCTGCTCGGCGCGTTCCACACCGTGCTGGACACGATCGGCCTGCCCGCGGACTCCGGCTGGACCTGGGCCCTGGCCATCCTGCTGCTGGTCATCCTGATCCGCACGCTGCTGATCCCGCTGTTCGTCAAGCAGATCAACGCCCAGCGCGCCATGCAGACCATGCAGCCGGAGCTGCAGAAGCTGCAGGCCAAGTACAAGGGCAAGAAGGACCAGCTCTCCCGCCAGGCCATGGCCCTGGAGCAGCAGGCCCTGATGCGGGAGCACAAGGCGAACCCGTTCGCCGCCTGCCTGCCCCTGCTCATCCAGATGCCGTTCTTCTTCGCCCTCTACCAGGTGCTCGTCGGCGCCCGCGGGGCGGCCGAGCGCGGCGAGAGCATGGACGCGCTGTCCGCGGAGACCATCCGCTCCTTCGAGTCCTCCCAGATCTTCGGCGCCCGCATGTCGGACACGCTGATGGGGTCGATCGGCCAGCCGGGCGGCGCCGCCGTCGTCGTGGTGGCGATCGTGCTCATCCTGCTGATGACCGGCTCCATGTTCTTCATGCAGAAGATGCTGATGACGAAGAACATGACCCAGACGGCCCTCGAGGGCCCGATGATGCAGACGCAGCAGATCATGCTGTACGCGATGCCCCTGATCTTCGGCATCGGCGGCATCAACTTCCCCATCGGCGTGCTCCTCTACTGGACGTACTCCAACTTCTGGGCCGTCGGCCAGCAGTGGTGGATCATCCGCCACAACCCGACCCCGGGGTCCCTCGCCGAGCAGGAGCTCAACGAGCGCCGCGCCGCCAAGGGCCTGCCGCCCGTCGGCAAGAAGGTCGCCTCCTCCGAGGCGAAGCCCGGCTCCGCGCACACCGAGGCCGCGCAGGGCGCCGTGGTGAACGGCGAGGTCCTGCGCGAGGGCGGCCAGCGCGTCCAGCCGCAGCGCAAGAACCGGAGGAAGAAGTGACCGCCGAGCACGAGGGCCCCCTGGCCGACGCCGCGGAGGACTCCCCCGCGGTCGAGGCCCCCGTGGAGGCCACGGCGCCCGACGCCGCCGTCGACGAGCAGGCCGAGGCGGTGCGCCGCCTCGAGGAGGAGGGCGACGTCGCCGCGGACTACGTCGAGGAGCTGCTGGACATCGCCGACCTGGACGGCGACATCGACATCGAGGTGCGCGACGGCCGCACCTACGTCTCCGTGGTGCCCGGGGAGGACGACGAGGACGACCGCCTGGCCGACCTCGTGGGCCCGGATGGGAAGGCGCTGGAGGCCCTGCAGGAGCTCGTGCGCCTGGCCGTGCTGACCGCCACGGGACACCGCTCGCGCCTCATCCTGGACATCGCCGGGCACCGTCGTCGTCGGGACGCCGAGCTGCGCACCCTGGCCGGCGAGGCCGTGGAGCGCGTCCGCTCCGGCGCCGGCGAGGTCCACCTGGACCCCATGGGCGCCTACGAGCGCAAGATCGTGCACGACGTGGTGGCGGAGGCCGGCCTGGCCTCCGAGTCCGAGGGCGAGGGCCCGCGCCGGCACGTGGTGATCAGCGGATGAGCGCCCCCCAGCTGACCGCGGAGCTGCGCCCGGCGGCCGAGGACCTGTTCGGGGAGGCCCTGCCCCTGGCCGAGCGCTACGTGGATCACCTGGCCACCACGGGCATCGAGTGGGGCCTGCTGGGCCCGCGTGAGGTGCCCCGTCTGTGGGGCCGGCACGTGCTCAACTGCGCCGTGGTGGCGCGTCTCCTGCCCGAGGGATCCCTGGTGGCGGACGTGGGCTCCGGCGCGGGCCTGCCCGGCCTCTGCCTGGCGCTGGCCCGGCCGGACTGCCGGTTCACGCTGATCGAGCCGCTGGAGCGGCGCGTGGCATGGCTGGAGATGGTCATCGCAGACCTCGGCCTCACCAACGTGGAGGTCGTGCGCGGTCGCTCGGAGCAGGTCGCCGACGAGATCCAGGTGGACATCGTGACCGCCCGCGCCGTGTCAGCATTGAAGACCCTGTTGCCCCTGACGATGCCGCTGCTGCGCTCCTCCGGCCACCTGCTGGCCATCAAGGGCCGCTCCGCCGCGGAGGAGATCACCGCCGCCCAGAAGCCCCTGCGCAAGTATGGTGGTGGCGACCCGGAGATCGTGACGGTGGGCGAGGGCCTGCTTCCCGAGCCGACCACCGTGGTGCGCGTGCCCGCACGCCGCGCCCGCTGAGCCCGCCCCTCCCACGGGGCGGGCGGCCCGGCGGTCTCCCCTCGACGGAGCAGCCCGGCGCGTCCCGGGCGGGAGGAGCACCCATGGCCAAGGAGCAGGACAGCCGCGGCGGGACCTGGAAGGCCCTCAAGCAGAGGTGGTCCGGCCGCGCGTCGGATAAGGCATCCCCCGAGGAGGCCGCGCGCCTGAAGGCGCGGCGCCTGACTGTGCCGGACCGCACCCGCGTGTTCACCACGTCCAATCAGAAGGGCGGCGTGGGCAAGACGACGACGACCGTGAACCTCGCCGCCGCGCTCGCCCGTGCCGGCATGCGGGTCCTGGTGATCGACATCGACCCGCAGGGCAACGCCTCCACCGCCCTCAACGTGCCCCACGCCGGCGACGTCGCGTCCGTGTACGACGTGCTCCTGGACGAGATGGAGATCCACGAGGCCGTGCAGGACGCCCCGGACGTGGACGGCCTGCAGGTGGTGCCCGCGACGATCGACCTGGCCGGCGCCGAGATCGAGCTGGTGTCCATGGTGGCCCGCGAACAGCGCCTCGCTCGCGCCCTGGACCGCTACATGGCGTGGCGTGCCGACCAGGGGCAGGAGCGTCTCGACTACGTGTTCATCGACTGCCCGCCGTCCCTGGGCCTGCTGACCGTCAACGCGTTCGTGGCGGCCGAGGAGGTGCTCATCCCGATCCAGGCGGAGTACTACGCCCTCGAGGGTCTCTCCCAGCTGCTCAAGAACGTGCAGATGATCCAGAAGCACCTCAACCCGAAGCTGCAGGTGAGCACCATCCTGCTGACCATGTTCGACGCCCGGATGAACCTGGCCGTCCAGGTGGCGGAGGAGGTCAAGGCGCACTTCCCGGAGCAGCTCCTGGAGACGGCCATCCCCCGCAACGTCCGCATCTCGGAGGCACCGAGCTACCAGCAGACCGTGGTCACCTACGACCCGGCCTCCGCCGGCGCCGTGGCCTACCGCGAGGCGGCCGCTGAGATCGCCCGGAGGGGTGCCCCGCAGGCGCGTTGACCCGACGCAGGCAGACGGCCCCCTTTCCGGCGCGGGAGGGGGCCATCTGTTGTACCCCGCGGAGACGGGCAGTCTCCCCGTCCCTCATCGATCGACAACGGAAGTGCTTTGATTTTGCCTCTCTCTTGGGTGGTCGCGGGGAATGGAGGGTTTCACGTGAAACGTTCACCAGCCCTGCGCGCGGGGCTGAATGAGACGCGCTGAGAGGCGAATCCCGATGCATCTGTCGGCTTCGTGAAGGGCGGGCGAGAGACTGTGCACGCGCACAGAGCCGCCCCTCGGAGTCGCCCAGGGGACAACGGGAGAAACCGTGGCACCGGTACTCGGTGCGACGAAGGAAGCGAGCACGTTTGCCGTCTTATACCAGTATCAGCCTCGCTCCCCTCGTGTACCAAGGCTGTGGGGGCACGGGGAATCCCGACCCGCCTGTGGAGAACCCTATGCCTCACGGGCAGATGAAGGCGAGACGGTCGTGTTGATATGTGGATGGATCCTGTGGATAGAGTGACCTTCGAAGTCAGTTGACCGTCGGAGACCAGCAGCGTATGCCCGGATTCCGCCCCCGGGACATGCTGTGGCCTCTGCTGTGAGTCACATGTTCGCTGAGCCCTCACAGGAGAAGCCAGGAACCTGTGATGCGAGTGGGTCGGCGGGGATTCGGCTGCTTCGCCGGCCGCTCGTTCGACGAAGGCCTCGAGTGAGTGATCTCGTGACCTCCCAACGCCCACACCTGCTCTTGGGGTCTCGAAACCCTCTCCCGCTGCACGACACGTGGTTGTCGTCGGTGGAGGCGACGGCGTGGAGGCAGCTCGTTGCCGGCATCGGAATGTTCACCGACGACGACGGGCTCCCAGAGGTGTTTCACGTGAAACCAGCCAGCGTTCAGCGAGTGGCCAGACACTCGATCGCAGCGGTTTTCAATGCGACCGTCGCTTGACGTGAACAACCACCACTCTCACCGAGGACGCACGTGGTCGATCCATCTGCGGTCACGTGAGGTGCTCGACTTGGGTGGTTCGGTCCGATAGATCATCCAGTGCCACCCCCCGGCGGCTCATATCGACGCTGTCGCCTCACGTTCAGTCAATGCCGGCGTGGCAGGCGCCGGTCCGCGCCCCCTCGGCGTCATGCCATGTTTCACGTGAAACGCAACGACTGAACCACCCCCATACTGAATATCGGGCGGAGCAGAGAGGGTAGAGCGTGTCACCCGGCCGTCCCGAGTCGTCGGCCGCGACACCGGATGGAACGGTCCCTATCCAGGGCCCTTGCGTGGGAAGCTGGATCGACGGATGGAGCCCCACCCGACCCACGACCTGGGTGATCCACCTGTACACCGCCCCGTTTCACGTGAAACAGGACCCTCCTGACGCGCTGGCCACCATGGGGTGTATACGCCGACAGGACGCCACAGCGACAACAATGCTCTCCGGCGACACGTTTCAGCAGAGGCGTTCTGTGACGTGACGGACCATGACGCAGTCCGCCCCCACGCATGTCATTGAGAAGCAGGTTCCCATGAGCCTGCCAGCGGTGAGCGTCACTCATTGCCCATCGCGGATGCGCTCCTAGAGAGCAACCACCACCGGCCGTCGAGGCATCGCCGGCGAGCCCGCCTCGACGCGGCGTTTCACGTGAAACGACCCCGGGCCACCGGGTACCGCCTAGAATGAGGGCACACCCGACCGCAGGAGGATCCATGAGCACCCGCAGGGGAGGCCTGGGCCGAGGGCTCGGAGCCCTCATTCAGAACACCGCCGAGATCGACGAGCCGCCCACGAACGAGGACTCCAGCCCCTCGGCGGCGTCCTCGAACAAGGCCACAGCCGCCCCCGTGAAGCGGTCCACGCGCACGGCCAAGACCGCTGAGTCATCTCAGAACGGCCTGCCGGCATCGGACGGTGCCACCCAGCAAGACCACAGCTCCGACCGGACGGAGAAGACCGCTTCTTCCGCGACCGCGTCACAGAAGACAAGTCGGTCCACTGGATCAAAGGGTGCCCAGACCTCCGAACCCACCGCGACGCGGTCAACGCATGAGGAGGCCCCCCGCCCGGCGGACATCTTCTTCGGCGGTGGCGAGGGCACGTCGGACGAGCCCACCGAGAGCGGTCGGCACCGCCCCACACGGTCCGCGCGCCCGTCGATGCCCACCGTCAAGGCTCCCTCCAAGCGCGCCCCGAAGTCCGAGACGGAGCAGGCAGCCCCCATCCGGAAGGACGAGCCCGAGGGCACGGTCTCTGCGGACATCGCCGTGCTGCGCGAGCTCCCCGTCGGAGACATCCACCCGAACCCGCGTCAGCCGCGCGAGGTCTTCGACGAGGACCACATGGCCGAACTCGTCGCGTCCATCACCGAAGTCGGCGTCCTGCAGCCGATCGTCGTGCGCGAGGTGGAGGGCGCCGCCACGCCCTACGAGCTGATCATGGGCGAGCGCCGCTGGCGCGCCACCCAGCGTGCCGGCCTCGCGACCATCCCCGCGATCGTCCGGCAGACCCCGGACCAGGACCTGCTGCGGGACGCGCTCCTCGAGAACCTCCACCGTTCTCAGTTGAATCCGCTGGAAGAGGCCGCCGCGTACCAGCAGCTCATGGAGGACTTCTCCTGCACCCAGGAGGAGCTCTCCCAACGGATCGGCCGGTCCCGCCCGCAGATCTCCAACACCCTCCGCCTCCTGAAGCTTCCCCCGCTGGTGCAGCGTCGGGTGGCGGCCGGCGCCCTGACGGCCGGCCACGCCCGCGCCCTCCTGGGCCTGACCGACCCCGCGGAGATGGAGCGGCTGGCCCAGCGGATCGTGTCCGAGGGCCTGTCCGTCCGCGCGACGGAGGATGCCGTGGCCCAGCTGCAGGGGGCCGTGCGCCCCGCCCCGAAGTCCACACGATCTCGCGAGGAGAGCACCCGGCACGAGCGGCTGGACTACTTCGCCACCGCCCTCACCTCCCGGCTCGACACCCAGGTCAAGATCACGCTCGGCGCCCGCAAGGGCAAGATCGCGATCGACTTCGCCTCCGTGGAGGACCTGAACCGCATCATGGACCTCATCCAGGGCGGCGGGGACTCAACCCCCACGAAGGGCTGACGCGCCGGCGCAGACGCGACGAAGCCCCGTCACCGCATCGGTGACGGGGCCCCGTCGTCTGTGGGGGAGTGGCCTCAGCCGAGCAGCGCGGCGAACTCCTTCTCCAGCTGGGCCTTGGGCTTGGCGCCCACCGACTCGGCGACCTTCTCGCCGCCCTGGAAGCCCAGGACCAGCGGGATGGAGGTCACGCCGTACGTGGCGGCGGAGGCCGGGTTCTCGTCCACGTTCAGCTTGGCGACGACGACCTCGCCCTCGTGCTCGGCGGCCAGCTCGTCGAGCACCGGGCCCAGCATGCGGCACGGGCCGCACCACTCGGCCCAGAAGTCCACGAGGACGGGCAGCTCGGAGTCCAGGACCTTGGCCTGGAAGTCGGCGTCGGTGACGTTGATGGTGCTCATGGTGTTGCTCCTTGTCAGACGGGGTTCGAAGCGGTCATGTCAGTGTCGTTCGGCATGTTGCCGCTGACACATGTCAGGGGTGTCGGGAAGGACGCTCAGGCGACGGAGTCGGAGTCCGGCGCCGCGGGGGCAGCCTCGGCCACGTCCGCGACCGTGGCCAGGTAGTGCTCCACGTCCTGGGCGGCCACGCAGCCGGAGCCGGCGGCGGTGATGGCCTGGCGGTACGTGTGGTCCGTGACGTCGCCCGCGGCGAACACGCCCGGCACCGAGGTGCGCGACGACGGGTGGTCGATGCGGATGGTGCCGTGCTCGGTGAGCTCCAGCTGGCCCTTCACCAGGTCGGTGCGCGGATCGTGGCCGATCGCCACGAACAGGCCGGTGACCTCGAGGGAGGACTCCTCGCCTGTCACGGTGTCCCGCAGGGTCAGGGTGCTGAGCTTGTCGTCGCCCTGGACCTCGGCCACCTCGGTGTTCCAGTGGAACTCGATCTTCGGCTCCTCGAGGGCACGCTGCGCCATGATCTTCGAGGCGCGCAACTCGCCCCGGCGGACGAGCACGTGGACCTTGGAGGCGAACTTCGTGAGGAACAGGGCCTCCTCCATGGCGGAGTCCCCGCCGCCGGCGACGGCGATCTCCTGCTCGCGGAAGAAGAAGCCGTCGCACGTGGCGCACCAGCTCACGCCGTGGCCGGACAGGCGCTTCTCGCCCTCCACGCCCAGCTCGCGGTAGGCGGAGCCGGTGGTCATGATCACCGCGTGGGCGCGGATCTGCGAGCCGTCGCCCAGGGTGAGCACCTTGGGGTCCGAGGTGAGGTCGGCCTGGACGACGTCGTCGTAGACGACCTCGGTGTCGAACCGGCGCGCCTGGGCCTCCAGGTTCGCCATCAGCTCCGGGCCCTGGATGCCCTCCGGGAAGCCGGGGAAGTTCTCCACCTCGGTGGTGTTCATCAGCTCGCCGCCGGCGGTCACGGACCCGGCCAGCAGCACGGGGGACAGGTTGGCCCGGGCCGTGTAGATGGCCGCAGTGTACCCGGCGGGGCCGGAGCCGATGATGGCGACGTTGCGGACCTGCTGGTCCTGCTCTGCGGTGGTCACGGGGACTCCTCGGATCGGGGGTGGTGTGCGCTCGTCGGGGACAACGGACGGCGCGGGGCGGCTATTCCGGCCGGCCCGCGCCGTCGTCGGGGGGAGGGGGTCAGCGGACCCCGATCTCCGTCAGCTGCAGGCCGTAAGGCCGCTGGCCGGCGCCCTCCAGCTGGGGGAGGCCCGTGATGGACAGGATCACGTACTGGCCCTGGTTCTCGGCGATGTCCACGGGGATCGTGATGGAGTCCTCGTCGAAGGTCCCCTGCCCGATCACCCGGGCGTCGCCTTCGCCGCCCTGGGCCGTGTTCGCGACGTACGCGATCCACTTGCCGCCGGTGGCGCCCCGGTTCTCCAGCTGGACCTCGCTGATCGTGGTGCGCTCCTGGAGCTGCACCACGAGGTTCATGCTGCCCACGTAGCCGCCGAAGTTCGGGCGGGCGTACGTGTAGCTCTGCCAGGCGGTGTTCGGGTCGCCGTCGATCAGGTTGGCCAGCGTCGCGTCGTTGGGGGCCTCGAGCTCGGGCATCTCCGGCACCTGGCGGGTGACGGCCACCGCCTGGGGCGCCGCGGTGGGGGCCGGGGCCGCCGCCGAGGTCGAGGGGGCCGGTTCCGTGCTCGGCGCGGCGGAGGACGACGCGGTGGGCGCAGCGGAGGACGACGCGGCCGGCGGGGCGGAGGAGGCCTGGGCGGTGGAGGGCGCCGCGGACGACGCCGAGGCGGACGGCGCGGGCTCGACGCTGCGGGTGTTCTGCCCCAGCAGGAACAGGCCCGCCAGTCCGGCGAGCGCCAGCAGCGCGAGGAGGCCGAGGACCATCAGCCAGCCCTTCCCGCTCGTGCTGCGGGCCGGGGCGGCGGTGGCGCCCGCGGCCGGGGCGCCGGCGCCCGCCCCACCCGCGGCGGGGGCGGCGTGGGCCTCTTCGCGGTGCTCCGTGACGGCCGGCTCGGCCTCCGCCACGGCGATCGCGGCGGACGAGGTGGCGGTCGCCGTGGGCACGGCCTCGGGGGCGACGCTCTCCGCCGGGGCGGCCTCGGCGGCGGAAGCGCCCTCCTCGGCGGAGACGGCCGCGGCCACCGCGGCGGCGGACGCCACCGCGGGCAGGGCGCGGCGCGGTGCCGGTCGGGGACGACGCACGGGCGCCGGGACGGCCTCAGGCGTGGAGGCCGGCTCCGTCACGGGGACGGCCTGCGTGGGGGCGTCCGCGGGATCGGCGTCCGCCGCCGGGGCCGCGGCGGCGAGGGCGGCCGCAGCGGCGGCCTCCTCCTCGCGACGCCGAGCCTCGGCCTCGGCGTGGCGCTGGGCCTCCCGCTCGCGGCGGGCGGCGGCCTCGGCCTCAGCGGCCTCGCGGGCGGCACGGTCCTTCTCGGCTTGCGCCGCGGCGGCGCGCTCCAGACGCTCCCGCTCCGCCCTCTCCTGGGCCTCCTGGGCCTCCCGCTCGCGGCGCTCGGCCTCCTCGCGCGCGGCGCGCTCCTGCGCCTCCGCCTCGGCCCGCTCTCGCTCGGCCATCTCGCGGGCTTCGCGCTCGGCCCTCTCCTGGGCCTCGCGGGCCTCCCGCTCGGCGCGCTCCCGCTCGGCGCGCTCCTGCTCGGCGAGCTGCGCCTTGGTGGCGGCGTCGGCCGCGGCCAGGGCCGACGCACCGGCGGCCGCCTTCGCGGCCGTGCCGTCGGCCGGACGCACGCGCTCGTTGAGCTTCTCGGAGATGCGGTTCAGGAAGCCGGGGCGGCGCTGGGACTGCTTCTGGTCCGCGCGCAGCCGACGGTCCAGGTCCGCGTAGTAGGCGGCGTCGTCGTCGTACTCGTGGGCCTGCTCCGTGCGGGACTCCCCGAAGATCTCCGAGCCCAGGGAGTCCGTCTGGAAGGGCTCCACATAGAGCTCCTGGGCGTACGCCAGGCCCAGCAGGACGTCCGGGTCCGGGTTCCCGCCGGCGATCAGGTAGGTGCGGCCCTCGCTCAGGCCCAGGTCGAGGACCTGGACGTCGTCCTGCCGCTCGCCCGTGGCCAGCTCGCGCGCCGACGCCGCCACCTGCGTGGCGTTCTCCGGGGACGCCACGAGCACGGTCACCCGGCGGTTGAGCACCTGGTCCGCTCCCTGGAAGACCATGTTCTGGTCGGCGGAGGTCACCACATGGTCGGTGATGCGGTACCGGCCTCCCAGGACGGAACCGACGGCGAGGGGCTGGGGCACGGGCTCTTCTCCTGACGAACGGGCTACGGTCCCCGATGATACGCAGGCGGGAGGGCCCCCCGCTCGAGTCGGGCGGGCTGTGTTGTCGGGCCGGGTCCGGGGCCGGGCTCAGCGGGCGCCGAGCAGGCGCCCCAGGGCGGGCACCCGGCGGGCCAGCGGGGCCGCCGCGGACGAGAGCTCCGGGAAGCGCAGCACGCGCAGGGCGAGCACGTACACGGGGGCCATCACCAGGCCCACCACGGCGCACGTGACCAGCGCCGACAGGATGGACCCCCACGCCCAGCCGCCGGAGTACGCGCCCAGCAGCCAGGCGACGACGGCGCCCGCCGCCCCCGCCACGACACCCGCCGCGCCCGTCGTCGCGTAGGCCGCGAGGACGTGCGTGAACCCGTAGTCGCCGAACCGGCGGACCGCGAGCACGTGCGCGAAGAAGAACTGGAAGGCGTGCGAGACGACCGAGGCCAGCGCCGCCCAGTACGTGATGGCCCACAGGGGCAGCAGGTACGCGCCCGCCGCGGTCACAGCCAGCGTGAGCAGGGACGTCGTGACCTGCACGACCATGGGGATCCGTGCGCTCTCCGCCGCGTAGAACACGCGCAGCAGGTAGAAGCTGCCGGAGCGGAACGGCATGGACAGGCTCATCAGCAGGATCACCGCGCCCACCGCCATGCCGGTCACCTGCGCGGACTCGGCCGTCGAGCCGAACAGGCGGCCCAGCGGGCCCGCCAGCACGACGACGCCGGCCAGGCTGAACATGATCGGCGCGGCGAACGTGCGCAGGCCGCGCGCCGTGGTCTCCCGGACCGCCGCGTGGTCCCCGGCCGCCATGGAGCGGGCCAGCTTGTTGAAGAGCACCGTGGCCAGGGACAGGACGAACACCGAATGCGGGAGCACCGAGATGAGCATGGCCTGGTTGTAGGCCGTGAGGCCCGGGATGAGGGCGTCCGCCATGGCCGGGTCCCAGCCCTCCGTGCCCGGCACCCGCACGGACGGGTCCTCGCGGGCCGCGGAGGCGCCGTTGATGTACCGGTGGGAGAGCAGCAGCACGATGTTGCTGGCCGCCATGGTGAACAGCGTGTACCCGGCGATCCGCCCCGTGTGGCGCAGGCCCATGCCCCGCCAGCCGAACCTCGGACGCAGCCCCAGGCCCAGGCCGCGCAGCGGCAGGAACAGGATGAGCGCCTGCAGGATCACGCCGAGGGTGTGCCCGCCCGCGAGGACGAGGGTCTGCTCCGGCGTCCACCGGCCCAGCAGGTCCCCGCCGGAGTAGCGGCCGAACATCACCAGGTAGAGGCCGATCGCGGCGATCGCCACCACGTTGTTCAGGACGGGCGCCCACATGTACGCGCCGAACCGCCCGTTCGCGTTGAGGATCTGCCCCACCAGCGCGTACATGCCGTAGAAGAACATCTGCGGCAGGCACCAGAGTGCGAACACGGTGCCCAGCTGCAGCATCTCCGGGGACCAGCCGCGCGTCAGGGCCGCCATGAGGGGCGCCGCCGCCGCGGTGACCAGGACCGTGGCCGCCAGCATGACGAGCACGGCCAGCGTCATCAGCCGGGACGTGTAGTCCGCGCCCCGGTCGGCGTCCTTGGCGTGCTTGATCAGCTGCGGCACCAGGACCACGTTGAACACGCCGCCCACCAGGAGCAGGTAGATCACGTTCGGCAGGGAGTTGGCGACCTCGAAGATGTCCGCCACCGTGCCCACCGTGGTGCCGATCGCGATGGTCAGCAGCGCAGCCCGGACGAAGCCGAGCACGCGGGAGATCATCGTGCCGGCGGCCATGATCGCGGTGGACCGTCCGGCGCGGCGCTCGCCCTCCGGGATCTCCTCCTGCGCCTGGGCGGGGGCCTCGGGGTCCGAGGCCGGGAGGACGACGTCCTCGACCTCCTTCGGGCGCGGTGCGTCGTCGGCGGGGAGGGCGCGGTGGGGGGCGGTTCTGCTGCTCAAGGGTCACCC
>NZ_JAKRNH010000023.1:0-27166 GCF_022346985.1 Micrococcus sp. ACRRV | reverse complement strand
GAGGGGGCGGGACCGCGCGGCGGAGCCCGGCCGCGTACCTCCCCATCGAGTGGCTTCGCGTTCCGCCTGATCGGCGCGATCCGGTGGAACGCGAAGCCACTCGACGTCAGCATGACCACCGGGCGAGGGCGGCGCCCAGCCGGCCCAGGAACACCTCCCACCCCTGCGGCGTCCAGACGTCGCGGTCCACTCGCAGCACCACCCAGCCCAGGGCGCGCAGCTCCTCGTCACGGCGCATGTCCCGCCGGTACTGGTCAGCATCCTCGAAGTGGTGGGCCCCCTCGTACTCGATGGCGACGCGCGCCTCGCGCCACACCAGGTCACGGGGCCCGTCCACCTCGTTGCGCCCGTCCGTCTGTCCGGGCCCAGGGGCACGCGCACGTTGAGCTCCGGCTCCGGCACTCCCGCCGCCACGAGCCGAAGCCGCAGGCGGGACTCCATCGGAGAGCCGGAGCCGGAGCGCGTGTGCTCGAGCGCCGCGAGGAGCCGCCGTTTCCCGCGCAGGTTCGCCCTCCCCTCGACGACGGCGCGCAGCCCGGTGAGGTCGGCGAGCGGGTGCGCCACGGGGAGGGCGGCCTCGCCGCGGGGGCTGTCAGGCCGGCGCAGCAGGGAGTCCCCGGCGATGGTCAGCTCCTCCACGCCGAGACCGCCCGCTGCCGCCCGCGCAGCCGAGTCACGTGGGCCTCCTGCGGACTTGCCGAAGGGAGCCAGATGCCCCACAGTGCGGCGGCGGTGGCGTGGGTGACGACGACGCTGCGATCCGCGCGGGCCACCGCGACCGCCAGCTCGGCCGGGGTCGGCTCCTCGCCGCGGCGTGCCCGCAGCCCGCGGCCGACGGCACGCAGGTCGGCGCGACGGCCACGACTACCCCGGACGCCCGCGAGCTCGGCGAGCGCGAGCGGGAAGACGGGGAGTCCAGGCCCTGGACGCGGGCACGGTCGGCGTCGGTCAGTGAT
The DNA here is from genome assembly GCF_022346985.1 of Micrococcus sp. ACRRV. Taxonomy (NCBI): domain Bacteria; kingdom Bacillati; phylum Actinomycetota; class Actinomycetes; order Micrococcales; family Micrococcaceae; genus Micrococcus; species Micrococcus sp. ACRRV. Next base: position 26,210 of record NZ_JAKRNH010000023.1, on the reverse strand, counting down.
CGGGGCATGTTCACCATGGAAGGCGGAGTTCCGTCGTCGTGCGGTGGCGGACTGCGTGGCCGGGGACGACGCGCCGAGTGCGGGGGTGCTGTGCAGGACGGGACGTGGGCGTGGCCGCCGTCGCCCCGGCGCGGCGCCGCGCATCGCGGGGGTCGACGGGCCGGGCGTCCGGGGCACCCCGGCCCGCCCCGGCCCGGCCGGCCCAGTCCACAGCCCACCCGGTTGCCGCCGGTGGTAGACTTGCCAGGATTCCCTGCGTGCCGCCAAGAGTGTGGACTGACGCGCGGGGGACGAGCACAGAACCTCCTGCCACGGAGAGACCGTGGCCGCAAGCCCAGAGGAGGTGGGTTCGCATGCGTGCTTATGAGCTGATGGTGCTGATCGACCCTGAGGTCGACGAGCGCACCGTGGAGCCGACCCTGAAGAAGTACCTCGAGGTCGTCACGAACGCCGGCGGCACCGTCGAGAAGATCGACGTGTGGGGTCGTCGCAAGACCGCCTACGAGATCCAGAAGAAGTCCGAGGCCATCTACGTGGTCGTCGACTTCACGGCCGAGCCGGCCGCCACCCAGGAGCTGGACCGCGTCCTGAACCTGAACGAGACCATCCTGCGCACCAAGATCATCCGCCCGGAGGAGCAGAAGATCTCCGCCGAGTGATCTTCCCCCGGGTCGGGACACCCCCGCCCGCACACCCCACCCCGCGAACACAGGAGTGACCATGGCCGGAGAGACCGTCATCACCGTGGTCGGCAACCTCACCGCCGACCCCGAGCTGCGCTTCACCCCGAACGGCGCCGCCGTCGCGAACTTCACCGTCGCGTCGACGCCCCGCACGTTCGACCGTCAGACCAACGAGTGGAAGGACGAGGAGGCCCTCTTCGTCCGCTGCTCGGTGTGGCGCGAGGCCGCTGAGAACGTGGCCGAGTCCCTGACCAAGGGCATGCGCGTCATCGTCCAGGGTCGTCTCAAGGCCAACTCCTACCAGGACCGCGAGGGCAACAAGCGCACGTCCTGGGAGCTCCAGGTGGACGAGGTGGGCCCCGCGCTCAAGTTCGCCACCGCCAAGGTCACGCGCTCGCAGCGCGGTGGCGGCGGCGGTGGGTTCGGCGGCGGCCAGCAGGGCGGCGGCTTCGGCGGCTCCCCGCAGGGCGGCGGCGGCTTCGGCGGCGGCCAGCAGCAGTCGGGCGGCTGGGGACAGCCCTCCGGCGGCGGCCAGTCGGCCCCGGCGCAGGACCCCTGGTCCGGCAACGGCGGCGGTGGATGGGACACCCCGTCCAACGGCGAGCCCCCGTTCTGATCGACCCCGGCTCCCCCGGAGCCGTCGTCCCGACCCGGGACACCCGCAGGACACCCGTCCGGGCGTTCGTCGCCCGGAGGCCCGCCCCGGCTGGCCACATCCCCGCACCGCGGCACCGCCGCGGCGCACCCTCGCGCCGAGCGCGGGGATCCCATCCCGCAGAACCGTTCTGCGGGCTCCCAACAAGAAGGAGCACCACGATGGCGAAGGCTGAACTCCGCAAGCCCAAACCGAAGTCCAACCCGCTCAAGGCGGCGAAGATCACCGAGATCGACTACAAGGACGTCGCTCTCCTGCGCAAGTTCATCTCGGACCGCGGGAAGATCCGCGCCCGTCGCGTGACCGGCGTGACCGTCCAGGAGCAGCGCAAGATCGCGCAGGCCATCAAGAACGCCCGCGAGGTCGCCCTGCTGCCGTACGCCGGCGCGGGCCGCGGCTGATCGAGCGAGCGAAGGAGAGGAATCCAAGATGGCAAAGCTCATCCTGACCCAGGAGGTCCCCGGCCTCGGCATCGACGGCGACGTCGTCGAGGTGAAGAACGGGTACGCCCGCAACTACCTGCTGCCCCGCGGTTTCGCGACCGTGTGGACGCAGGGCGGTGAGAAGCAGGTCGAGTCCCTGAAGGCCGCCCGCGCCGCGCGCGCCACGGCGAACCTCGAGGAGGCTCAGGCCCTGGCCGCCAAGCTGCAGTCCGCCACCGTGCGCATCGACCGCAAGGCCGGCGCCGAGGGCCGCCTGTTCGGCGCCGTCCAGGCCGCCGACGTGGCCGAGGCGATCGAGGCCGCCGGCCTGGGCTCCGTGTCCAAGCGCTCGGTGACCCTGCCGAGCCACATCAAGACCGTGGGCAACCACGAGGCCCAGGTCCGCCTGCACGACGAGGTCACCGCGACCGTCGCCCTGCAGGTCGTGGCCGCCAAGGGCTCCAAGAAGTGATCGTCCGCTTCTGAGCCGGCCCCCTCACCGGGGCCACGCCGACGCCGCCCCGTCCCCTCCGCGCGAGGGGGCGGGGCGGCGTCGTGCCCGGGGCCCGGGCCGTCCCCGCGGGATCGGGGCACAGTGGCAGGCATGTCCCCGGCCGCGCAGCCTCCCGCGCCCTCCGGCGCCCACCCCGCCTCGCAGCGGCTGTGGACGCGCCCCTTCGTGCTGGTGGGGGTCACGTACTTCTTCCTCGCGATGATCTTCTACTCGCTGATGACCGTGGTGTCCGGGGGCGCGCGTCGGGCGGGCCTTCCCTCCGCCGCCGTCGAGGGGGATGATGTTCTTACAAAAGTGAAGGACCGTTCCGAGGAGGTTCGACCATGTCCGAGCAGAAGACCACCACCCCCGACCTGGACCCGACCGGCCAGGCCATCGCCACGCAGACCCCGCTGGCCGAGCGCTATGACCACGTGATCGTGGGCGGCGGCATGGCCGCCGCAAAGGCCGTGGAGTCCATCCGCGAGCTCGCCCCCGAGGCGGGCGTCGCCGTCGTGAGCGCGGACACGGCCGCCCCGGTGTACCGGCCGGACCTGTCCAAGACCCTGTGGGCGGACGCGGACGCCCACGTGGAGGACTCCATCCTGGTCACCCCGGACTCGGAGGGCACGGCCCCGGGCGAGCGCACCGCGTACCGCCTGGGCGCCGAGGTCACGGCGATCGACCCGCAGGCCCACACGGTGACCGTGGACGGCCGGACGGTGGGCTACGGCTCGCTGCTGCTGGCCACCGGCGCGGAGCCCGTCGCCGCGGGGATCCCCCAGGGCGAGCGCGTGCACACCTACCGGACCGTGGCGGACTATCGGCGCCTCAAGGAGGCCTCCGGCCCGGGCACCACGGCCGTCGTGGTGGGCGGCGGGTACATCGGCACGGAGCTCGCCGCGGGCCTGACCATGGCGGGGACGGACGTCACCCTGGTGGTGCCGCACCGTCCGCTGCTGGCGCGCATGCTGCCCGCCGAGCTCTCCGCCGCGGTCGAGGCGACCTTCCAGGAGAAGGGCGTGCGGATCGTGGAGGGCCGCCTGGCCTCCGCCGCGGAGTCCGGCGACGCCGTCACCGCCCGCCTCGAGGACGGCACCGAGCTGCGCGCCGACCTGCTCGTGCTCGCCCTCGGCGTCCGCCCGCGCACCACGCTGGCTGAGGCCGCCGGCCTCGCGCTCGCGGACCAGGGCGTGCGGGTGGACGACCGCCTGCGCACCTCCGCCCCGGACGTCTACGTGGCCGGCGACATCGCCACGTTCCCGGACGCCCTCCTGGGCGAGCGCCGCGTGGAGCACGCGGACGCCGCCGAGACCCAGGGCGCCACGGCCGGCCGGAACATGGTGGGCGCGGACCAGGCGTACACGCACACCCCGTTCTTCTGGGCCGACCTCTTCGACTACGGCTACGAGGCCATCGGCGAGCTGGACACCCGGCACCGCACGGTGGTGGACCTGGCCACCGGGGAGGACGGCCGGCCCGACCCCTCCACCGCGGTGGTGTACTACGCGGACGAGGCCGGCCACGTCCGCGGCGTCCTGCTGTGGAACGTGTGGGACTCCGTGCCCCAGGCCCGGGCGCTCATCGAGCGGACCGCCCAGGAGCCGGTCGCGGACCTCGGCTCGCTGAAGGGCCGCATCCCGCTCGGCTGACCGGACCCCTCCCGCGCACGACGCCGGCCGCCCCCACCCGGAGGCGGCCGGCGTCGCGCGTCAGGGCGTGGCCGCCGGCGGCGCCTCGGCCCCGGGATCGCCCTCGGCGACCGAGGGGGCGGTGCGCCGGCCCGCGGACGGGGCCGGGAACGTGCCGGCGGGGCGGCCGTCCAGCTCCCCGATGTGCACGAGCGCGTCGCCGCGGTGCACCAGCGGGGCCTCGGTGCGGCCGAGGACCACGCCGGTGAGCTCGGCCTTCACGTCCGACCGGCGCCGCCCGAAGGAGTCGTAGAGCGCGCCGATCCGGTCGCCGGCCGTCACCTGCTCGCCCAGGGCGACGTCCAGGTGGACCAGGCCGTCCGCGCGGGCGCGCACCCAGCGGGAGTGCCACACCCGGTGCGGGGCGGCCAGGTCCCCGTCCACCACGTCCGCGTGCACGCCGCCGGTGTCCCTGCCGGTCGCGTCGAGCGCCTCGGGCACCTCCGTGGTGCGGTCTTCGGGGACCTCGCCGGGCAGCGGAGCCGGGGCGTCCACCGGGGTGGCCAGGCCCACGTCCTCGGCGGCCACCATGCCCAGGGCGGCCAGCACGCGCAGCACGCCCTCCACGCCGGGGGAGATCGCGTACTCGTCGAACCGCCAGGCCTCGCCGGCCTCGTAGAGGAGCACGCGGGCCCCGGTCTCCCGGGCGGCCGCGCGCAGGGAGCCGTCCCGCAGCCGGGCGTGGAAGAGGACGGGGGCGCCGAAGGACTCGGCGAGGGCGCGGGTGCGCGGGTCCTCGAGGTCGCAGCGGATCTGCGGGAGGTTCGAGCGCCGGTCCGCGCCGGTGTGCAGGTCGATCCCCACCTCGCAGCGCCTCACCACCTCGCTCATCATCAGGTGCGCGATCCGCGCGGCCAGCGAGCCCCGCGCCGCGCCGGGGAAGGACCGGTTGAGGTCCCGGCGGTCCGGGAGGTAGCGGTCCCCGGTCATCACGCCGAGCACGTTGACGATGGGCAGGGCCAGCAGTGTGCCCCGCATCCGGGAGGGCTTCAGCCGCTCCAGCACGCGGCGGACGATCTCGATGCCCGCCACCTCGTCCCCGTGGACGGCCGCGGAGACCCAGACCGTGGGGCCGTCCTCGCGCCCGTGCAGCACGTGCACGGGCAGGGTGACCTCCGCGCCCGTGACCAGCCGGGAGACGGGCAGGGAGACCTCGTGGCGGCGGCCGGGGCGGACCTCCACGCCCGCCAGCTCGAAGGGCGCGCGGGAGGCACGACGCCGGCCGGTCGCCTTCTCCGCGGCGGCCTCGTCCCCGGTTCGGCCGCCGCGGTCCGGATCCTCCTGGGGGGCGCTCACGCGTGGCCCCGGTTGCGGCGGCGCACGCCGCGCGGGGGCCGGCCGCCCAGGTAGGAGGCGCCCGGGTCCACGAGGAAGCCCTGGGCGAGCGCGGTGCGGCCCACGAGCATGCGGAAGCCCATCTCGTCGCGGTGTGTGAGGGTGACCTCGGCGTCCACGGTGCGCCCGGCCAGGCGCAGCGGCATCATCACCACGACGCGCTCCTGGACCTCGCCGTTGGAGGAGCGGACGGCGCGCAGGTCCGCCACGGGCAGGTCCACGAGGCGGGCGTCGGCCGCGGAGGCCTGCCAGGGGTGCACCTCGAACCGCACCCGCGCGGCCCCGTCTGCGCCCGTGTACCGCTCGATCCCGAACGCGTGCAGTGCCGACGTGCGGGCGCCCGTGTCGATCTTCGCCTTGATCCACGGCGTCATCGCCTCGGGCAGGCCCACCCACTCGCGCCAGCCCACCACGACGCCGGGCGCTGCCTCGCGCACGGGGCGCGCGTCGGCGTCGGCCTGCGCGGGGCGGGTGGCGGCGTCGTGCGCGTCCCCGTGGGGCGGACGAGCGGCGGCGCGGCCCGGGGTGTGGTTGGATTCCGTCACGTGACCCATCTTGGCAGGTGCCCCCGGTGAAGCTCGCGATCCTCTCCCGTTCCCTGCGGGCCTATTCCACGCAGCGTCTGAAGTCGGCGGCGCTGGACCGTGGGCACGACGTGAAGGTCCTCGACACCCTGCGATTCGGGATCGACCTGGCCGGCGACGAGCCGGACATGATGTTCCGCGGCAAGCCGCTCTCCAGCTACGACGCCGTGCTGCCGCGCATCGGCAACTCGGTGACGTACTTCGGCACGGCCGTGGTCCGCCAGTTCGAGCAGATGGACGTGTACACGCCCAACACGGCCGCGGGCATCATGAACTCGCGGGACAAGCTGCGCGCCTCGCAGATCCTCTCCCGCCACGGGATCGCCCAGCCGGCCACCGTGTTCGTGCGCAACCGCGGCGAGGTCTCCACGGCGATCGACATGGTCGGCGGCGCCCCCGTGGTCATCAAGCTGCTCGAGGGCACCCAGGGCATCGGCGTCATCCTGGCTCCCACCAAGAAGGTGGCCGAGGCCATCATCGAGACCCTCCACGGCACCAACCAGCAGGTGCTGATCCAGCGGTTCGTGGAGGAGTCCAAGGGCAAGGACGTCCGCGCCCTCGTGGTGGGGGACCGCGTGGTGGCCGCCATGCGCCGTCGCGCGCAGGGGGACGAGTTCCGCTCCAACGTGCACCGCGGCGGCACCGTGGAGCAGGTGGAGCTCAGCGAGGAGTACGCCGAGACCGCCGTGCGCGCCGCCCACATCATGGGCCTGCGCGTGGCCGGCGTGGACATGCTGGAGGGCGAGGACGGTCCCCTGGTCATGGAGGTCAACTCCTCGCCCGGGCTGGAGGGCATCGAGCGCGCCACCACGCTGGACGTGGCCGGGGCGATCGTGGACTACATCGCGGACCAGGCCGGGTTCCCGGAGGTGGACGTGCGCCAGCGCCTGGCCGTGTCCACCGGGTACGGCGTGGCGGAGATCGCCGTGCTGGCCGGCTCGGACATGGCCGGTCAGAGCATCGAGGACTCCGGCCTGCTGGAGAAGGACCTGCAGGTGCTCACGCTGCATCGCGGCGCCTCCGTGTTCCCCAATCCCGCGGACTCGAAGGTCCTCGAGGAGGGCGACCGCCTGCTCTGCTTCGGCAAGACGGAGAACATGCGGGCGCTCATCCCGGCCCGCTCCCAGCGCCCCAAGCGGGTGAAGAAGCTGCCGAAGAACCCCATCATCGAGGCCCCGCCCGTCGAGCCGGCGGTCCGCCCGGACGCGGAGTCCGGGGAGAGCTGAGCCCCGCCCCCACGGGCGACGGCGGGGCAGTGAACACCCGCGGCGGGGGCCGCGTCAACGCGGCCGTCCCCAGATCGAACGGATCTGTCCACAGAAGTTGTCCACACGTGTGGACGACGCGGGCGGCGGTGTGGAAAGAGAGCATGTCAGGCGGGCGGCGGTGGGGCTGTTCACCTCGAATCCACCATCTGTCAAGTCGTCGGAGCGGGCCGAGGCGGGGTGGAAGAACTTGGGCGCACCTTTCTTCTCACTGCATCGTCCCATGTCAGAGGCGGATGGGCCGCGGATCCGAGGAGTTCTCCCCAGGGTTCTCCCCAGCATGTGCACACGACACGCCGCCGAATCCCCATGTTGTCCACACAGGCTGTGGAAAACGCGGTTGCCCGACCTCCCCGCCGCGCGTAGTGTCCCGTGGTATCCCCAACGCGAGGGCGGGTATTGGCCGCAGGTGACCACTGACAGGCGCGCATCCGTCCAGACCGTCGCCCCGGGGACCGCCACGCCCCCGCCTGCATGGGGGCGGGCGGCCGGGCGGGGATGCCGTCAGGAAGGTGAGCCGGGGGATCCCGGCCGTGGGTCGCCGTCGTGGTGGCCGTGGGAAGGGAGTCTCCGCACGTTGACTGAAGACTACGGAGACTCGGGCTCCTACGGCGGCGGCCGCACCCCTGAGCGGTTCCTTCCGCCCCAGGACCTGGAGGCGGAGCGCTCGGTGCTGGGCGGCATGATGCTCTCCAAGGACGCGATCGCGGACGTGGTGGAGCTGCTGCGCGGGCACGACTTCTACCGGCCGAGCCACGAGATGATCTACGAGGCGATCATCGACCTCTACGGACGCGGCGAGCCCGCCGACGCCGTCACCGTGGCGGACCTGCTGAACAAGCGCCAGGAGCTCACCAAGGTGGGCGGCCCGGCCGTGCTGCACGAGCTCATCCAGACCGTGCCCACCGCCGCCAACGCCAGCTTCTACGCGGAGATCGTGGCGGAGAAGGCCGTGCTGCGGCGCCTGGTCTCGGCCGGCACCAAGATCACCCAGCTGGGGTATCAGGGCGACGGCGAGGTCGAGGAGATCGTCAACGAGGCGCAGTCCGAGGTCTACAAGGTGGCGGAGAACCGCCAGTCCGAGGACTACGTGCGCCTCGCGGAGATCATGGAGCATGCCGTCGACGAGATCGAGGCGGCCGGCAATCAGGGGGAGGGCCTGACGGGCGTCCCCACCGACTTCTACGACTTCGACGAGCTGACGCAGGGCCTGCACGGCGGGCAGATGATCGTGATCGCGGCGCGCCCCGCCGTCGGCAAGTCCACGCTCGCGCTGGACTTCGCGCGGGCCGCGGCCATCCACCACAACATGGCCACCGTGTTCTTCAGCCTCGAGATGGGCAAGAACGAGATCGCCATGAGGCTCCTGAGCGCCGAGGCGACGATCGCGCTGCAGGACCTGAGGAAGGGCACCATCCGGGACGACCAGTGGTCCAAGATCGCCGCGACCGTGGGGCGACTGAACGAGGCGCCGTTCTTCATCGACGACTCGCCGAACATGACCATGATGGAGATCCGCGCCAAGTGCCGCCGGCTCAAGCAGAAGAACAACCTCAAGATGGTGGTGCTGGACTACCTGCAGCTCATGAGCTCCGGCAAGAAGGTGGAGTCCCGTCAGCAGGAGGTGGCCGAGTTCTCCCGCGCCCTCAAGCTGCTGGCCAAGGAGCTCGACGTGCCGGTGATCGCGTTGAGCCAGTTGAACCGTGGCAGTGAGCAGCGCACGGACAAGCGGCCGCAGGTGTCCGACCTGCGCGAGTCCGGCTCGATCGAGCAGGACGCGGACATGGTGATCCTGCTGCACCGCGAGGACGTGTACGACAAGGAGTCCCCGCGCGCCGGCGAGGCGGACCTGATCGTGGCCAAGCATAGGAATGGCCCGACCAAGACCATTGTGGTGGGGTTCCAGGGGCACTACTCGCGGTTCTCGAACCTGGCGAGTGATGCGGGTGGTGGCCCGGGCGGGTTCTGACCCCCCGTGTCGAGATGCAGCGAAGATTGCACAAACGCGTGAGTATGTTGCATACCGCGACACGCCGTTCGGAGCTTGTGTCGAGATGCAGCGAAGATTGCACAAACGCGCCAATATGCTGCATACCCGCCTCGGCGCCTGAAGGCTTGACACCTGTCACGCTGTCGAGATGCAGCGAAGATTTCACAAACGCGCAAATATGTTTCATACGACCACGAGCCACTTAGGTATTGACAGTTGAACCCTGTCCGGGTGCAGCTCGTGGTTCTCCAGTCAGCCCGTGTGCGACGCTGACGCCATGAACCAGCCCTCCATGGCCACCCTGTCTTCGGGAAAAATCACCCTGCGTGACGCCCGTCGCGGGACCACACGGGATGTGGAACTGGAGCCCTTCGAGATGGCCGTGCACCCCCTCCGTGACCGGAGCACCGGACGCCCGCTCACGCCTCTGACATGGTTCGAGACCATCAACCTCTGCAACGAGCTATCCAATGCTGAAGAGCTGCAGCCGGCCTACACGCATGCTGGGGACGGACGCTCCGTCACCTGGAACACGAGCGCTGACGGGTACCGATTGCCCACCGAGGCCGAGTGGGAGTACGCCTGCCGCGCCGGAACGACCTCGCCCACCTACGGGCCGCTTGAAGACATCGCCTGGACCAGCCTCGACCACCTTGAGGGCCCCCAGCCCGTCGGCATGAAGAAAGCCAACCCGCACGGTCTGCACGACATGCTCGGCAACATCTGGGAATGGTGCTGGGACTACGCCGATCCCGCCCGCTACGGCGACTACCGCAGTCTGCGCGGGGGTGGCTGGGCGGATGAACCCTGGAGCGTGCGCGCCTCAGTGCGCCGGGGCAGCGCCCCGGACGCCGTCCTGGAGGACGTGGGACTCCGCCTGGCCCGGGGTCTGGTCGGCAGCCCGGGACAAGCTCAGGGCTGGTCCCATGAGGCAGACAGGCAACGAGCCGCCATCTGCGGGCCGCTTCCCGTGGGGTGGACACCCTTGCGGGAGATCTTCGCCTGAGAAGGGAACCGCCCAGCCTCATTCGGCGGAACGGAGCCGATCCGTCGGCAACGACAACATCACCGTCGCGGTGAGATCCGGCGCCTTGGCCACCGCCCTGTCATCGAGCCGCGGCGCCACTGTGACGGCCTCTCGTGAGAACTCCTGGATGCCCACGGGCACCCATGCGTCACCCTCGGTGCGAAGCAGCCACTGTTCGCCCAACGCCTGCAAACCGACGGTGTCAAGCAGTTCTTCGGCCTCGGTCGACTCCATGGGTTCACCGCATCGCCGACGCAGGAGGTCGTAGGGGATGAAGAGGCCTTCGTCGGTCATCTCGATGTACCCGACGTGCTCGCGGTCATCAGCGCGGAGGTGATCTAAAACAGTGGTCACGGTGACAGCCTAGAGTTGTCGACTCGATACCCCAGCCTGCTCCCCGCCCCAGCACGGCAGGGGCGTCCGGCCAGGCTCCCTCACACACCGGATCCCGCCCCCTCTCCGAACGGTTCACGGCGAGTCGCGTGCAGTCTTTGCTGCATCTCGACAACCCCGAGGGTGACGACGTCCTCCACGGGATCGGCCCGGCCACTGACTGTCCCCGTGCTGCTGCGCCCGCGCGCCTTCACCAGGGTCACCGTCAGAGACCCCTGCCTGGGGTCTCCGGCACCGCGCTTCCCGAGCGTTGACCCCACTCACTGACGGGTCTGGGCGCGAGTCGGTTTCGTACCAGTCTTCGCTGCCTTCGTCGATGCGGCAAGGCAGTCCACGGTTCTGATGAGCCGAGGGGTCACTACTCTCCGACGCGCAGCGCCAGAACCCAGCGGATCGCCCCGCAGCATCGGTGCACCACAAGGCACACCTCGGACGCTCCAACCATTGTTTGCAGCACTTGCGCAATGCAGCTCACACGATCGCCTCCCTCCTTGCGGAATACCTGACATGGGTATACGTTTGACTAGTACACGTACCCGGTAGGGGTACTCCCGACGTACAACCCGACATACAAGGAGGACACCTGATGGCTTCGAACGATTACCAGGTGACGGGCATGACCTGCGGCCACTGCGAGATGTCGATCCGCGAGGAGGTCAGCGAGATCCCCGGCGTCCAGGACATCCAAGTCAGCGCGCAGACCGGCAAGCTCAACGTCACCGCCGAGGGCGAGATCGACGACGCCAAGGTCCTCGCGGCGGTCGAGGAGGCCGGCTACTCGGCGGTGCGCGTCTGATGAAGGCCGGAGGACGGCTCGCGCTCTACGGGGCCGGGTTGGTGGTGGCGTTCGGCGGGGCCTTCGGCCTCGCCGGCGCCGTCATTCCCGATAGCTTCGCAGCAGCATGGGCAGAAGGAAGCGGCGTGAACGCACACGGTGAAGGGCACGGCGACGCTGCGCAGGAAACCGCGGAGCCCGCTCTGAACGGGGTCTCCGCAAGCGCGGACGGCTTCGTGCTCTCTCCGGTCCAGGCCCCCACGGCCGCAGGCGAGGATGGAGACCTGAGCTTCCAGATCCTCGACGAGTCCGGCGAACCGGTGACCGAATACACCACCGCGCACGAGAAGGACCTGCACCTGATCGCCGTGCGCACCGACGGCGCCGGCTTCCAGCACGTGCACCCCGAACTCGACACGAGCACAGGCACCTGGTCGGTGCCGTGGACCTGGGACGAGGCGGGCACCTACCGCGTGTACGCCGACTTCACACCCGCGGGCGAGGAAGCCGAAGGCATCACTCTCACCCGCGCAATCGAGGTCGCGGGCGACTTCACCCCTGTCGAGACCGAGGCGCAGCCCACCGACGAGGTCGACGGATACACCGTCTCCCTCAACGGCGACCTCACTGCGGGCACCTCAAGCGAGCTCACCATCTCGGTCGAGCGTGACGGTCAGCCGGTGACCACGCTGGAGCCTTACCTGGGCGCGTTCGGCCACTTAGTGGCGCTGCGCGAGGGTGACCTCGCCTACCTGCACGTCCACGCCGAGGGCGACCAGCCCCAGGCCGGGGACACGGCCGGACCCGACATCGGATTCGCAGCGGAGGCCCCGACCGCCGACCGTTACCTGCTCTACCTGGACTTCCAGGTCGACGGGCAGGTGCACACCGCCGAGTTCGTGATCGACGCCGAGCATGGTGACGGCACGAAGACAGACGATTCGCATTCCGACGGCCACTGACCCGCAGGGCCCGGCGTCGCACGAGAGCTGAGAAAGAAGGAAGAGGATGAGCACATCAGCGCCCCCAACGGGTGGGCCGGACATCGAGTTGGAGATCGGCGGGATGACCTGCGCCTCCTGCGCGAACCGGATCGAGAAGAAGCTGAACAAGCTCGATGGCGTCGCGGCCACCGTCAACTACGCCACTGAGAAGGCTAAGGTCACCGTGCCTGCCGGCTACGATCCGTCACTGCTGGTCGCCGAGGTCGAGAAGACCGGGTACACGGCCGCACTGCCCAAGCCCAAGGACACTACGGCGAACACGTCGGAGACCGAGGCCGGGGAGGAGGAAGACAGTGAGCTCACCTCGCTGCGGCATCGGCTGATCGGCGCGATCGTGCTCACTGTTCCCGTAATCGCGATGGCGATGATCCCCGCGCTGCAGTTCACGTATTGGCAGTGGGCCTCACTCGCCCTGGCCGCACCGGTGATCATCTGGGGAGCTTGGCCGTTCCACAAGGCGGCGTGGACAAACCTCAAGCACGGTGCGGCGACGATGGACACGCTCATCTCGATGGGCACCTCCGTCGCACTGCTCTGGTCGCTCTACGCGCTCTTCCTCGGCACTGCCGGCACTCCCGGCATGACGCACCCCTTCGAGTTCACGATCGCTCCGTCGGATGGCGCGGCGAACATCTACCTCGAAGTCGGCGCGGGCGTGACGATGTTCATCCTCGCCGGCCGCTACTTCGAGAAGCGATCCAAGCGCCAGGCCGGGGCCGCGCTGCGCGCCCTCCTGGAGCTGGGCGCGAAGGAAGTCGCCGTACTCCGCGACGGCGTAGAGGTGAAGATCCCCACCTCTGAGCTGGCGGTCGGCGACGAGTTCATCGTCCGTCCAGGCGAGAAGATCGCCACCGACGGTCTCGTGACCTCCGGCTCCTCCGCGGTGGACGCCTCGATGCTCACCGGCGAGTCCGTGCCGGTCGAGGTCCGCGAGGGCGACTCGGTCACCGGTGCCACCGTCAACGCCGGCGGCCGCCTGGTCGTGCGGGCGACTCGTGTGGGTTCGGACACACAGCTCGCACAGATGGCGAAGCTCGTCGAGGACGCGCAGACCGGCAAGGCCGAGGTGCAGCGTCTGGCCGATCGCATCTCCGGCATCTTCGTGCCGATCGTCATCGTCGTCGCGTTCATCACCCTCGGCGCCTGGCTGGGAGGCGGGTTCCCCGTCGCCGCCGCGTTCACCGCAGCGGTCGCCGTGCTCGTCATCGCCTGCCCCTGCGCGCTGGGTCTGGCAACCCCGACCGCGCTGCTCGTCGGCACCGGGCGCGGTGCGCAGATGGGCGTCCTCATCAAGGGTCCGGAGGTGCTGGAGTCCACTCGCAAGGTCGACACCGTCGTGCTCGATAAGACCGGCACCGTCACCAGCGGCAAGATGACTCTGACCGACGTGATCACTGAGCCCGGTGTGGATCGTGCGGAGCTGCTGCGTTTCGCCGGTGCACTGGAAGACTCTTCCGAGCATCCGATTGCGCAGGCGATCGCCAAGGGCGCGACCCAGGAAGTCGGCCAGCTGCCTACTCCAGAGGACTTCGCCAATGTCGAGGGCAAGGGCGTGCAGGGCATCGTCGAGGGGACCCCGGTCGTCGTCGGCCGCGAGTCTCTGCTGGCGGACTGGTCGCAGAAGCTCTCTCCGGAGGTCGCACAGGCGAAGGCCCAGGCCGAGGGCGAGGGCAAGACGGTCGTCGCGATCGGCTGGGACGGTGCTGCGCGTGGCATCCTGGTCGTCGCCGACACCGTCAAGCCCACGAGCGCCGAGGCGATCCGCGGGCTCAAGGAGATCGGCCTGACCCCGGTGCTGCTCACCGGTGACAACGAGGCCGTGGCCCGCCAGATCGCGTCCGAGGTCGGCATCGACGAGGTCATCGCCGAAGTGCTACCCAAGGACAAGGTCGACGTCGTCACCCGCCTCCAGGAAGAGGGCAAGATCGTCGCGATGGTCGGCGACGGCGTCAACGACGCCCCCGCGCTCGCGCAGGCCGACCTGGGCCTCGCGATGGGCACCGGCACGGACGTCGCGATCGAGGCCTCCGACATCACGCTCGTGCGCGGTGACCTGCGGGCCGCCGTCGACGCGATCCGCCTGTCCAGGAAGACCCTGTCGACGATCAAGACCAACCTGTTCTGGGCATTCGCTTACAACACCGCCGCGATCCCGGTCGCTGCGCTCGGCATGCTCAACCCCATGCTCGCAGGTGCGGCGATGGCGTTCTCCAGCGTCTTCGTCGTCGGCAACAGCCTCCGCCTGCGCGGGTTCACGAGCGTCGCCTCGAAGTGACGTACGAGAACCCACCCATCCACACGAATCCAATAACGAAGGAACACCAGAGAATGAGCAGCTGCTGCAGCACGAACGAGACCAACCCGGCCGTGGAGAACGGTGGACGCGAGAACCTTCTTGGCGGGGGCGCCGATGACATGACTACCTGCCCGGTCATGGTCGGCACCCCGGTCAGCAAGAAGACCGCCGAGGCCGCCGGCCTCTACCGCGACTTCGAGGATGAGCGCTACTACTTCTGCTGCGCTGGCTGTGGGCCCGCGTTCGATTCGGACCCAGCCAAGTACGCCGCCAACATGGCGTAATCCACCAGCGTGCGGGGTGCCGCGGCACCGCTGCGGCACCCCGCCACCTGATCGGAGCGAGCCGACATGACCACTACGACTCCCACCACCGAAACCCATCTCGACACCTGCCCCGCAGGAGGCGACGGCGACGCGTCCGTCCACGGATACATCAGCGATAAGACGAAGTACCGCAATCGCCTGCGCCGCCTGGAAGGCCAAATCCGCGGCATCGATCGGATGGTCGACGAGGACCGCTACTGCATCGACATCCTCACCCAGATCTCCGCAGTCACCAGGGCACTCGAAAACGTCGCCCTCGGCCTGCTCGACGATCACCTCAAGCATTGCGTCCTCGACGCCGCACTCGCCGGCGGACCAGTCAGCGAGCAGAGGCTCGGCGAGGCGTCCGAGGCCATCGCCCGCCTCGTGCGCTCCTGACGCCGGCGCATCAGTTCGATCACGACCAGCATCCAGGAGTTCTTCTATGACCCCACAGCACGTCCTCATCCTCGGATCGGGAGCAGCCGGGGCCGCAGCCGCCCGCACTCTCGCCTCACGCGACGATGTCCGGGTGACGCTGGTGACCCGCACCGGGGAGACGCCCTATACGCGGATGCTCATCAAGGGAATCGCGTTCGGTCAGACACCGCCGGAGATGATCAAGCTCCCGCTGCCTCAGATCGAGGTCATCGCCGACACCGTGCTTAAAGTCGATACCTCGGCGAAGCAGGCCCAGTTGACCTCCGGCGCACAAGTCTCCTACGACGCGCTCATCGTCGCGACCGGGAGCATGCCCCGCTCCCTGCCCGCTGACGTGTTCGGCGGCGACGACGCCGGACAAGGGCGGGTCACCGCTCTTCACTCCGTGGGGGATGCCCTGGGCATCCGAAAGCTGCTGACCGGACTGGGGCGACCCGCGCGGGTAGCGATCTACGGCGGTGGAATCATCGCAGCCGAGACGGCCTCGTCTCTGCAAGCCGACGGACACATGGTCACGCTGGTCTCCCGCAGTTCAGTTCCCGGCGTCGGAGCGTTTGGGGCGCCCGTGGCTGAGCGCCTCGCCGCCGACCATGCCGCCAAGGTGCAGGCCCGATTCGGTCGCACTCTCCAGCATGTCGACGAAACAGAATCCGGTGTCACCATCACCCTCAACGACGGAAATCCCGTCGTGGCTGACTTCCTTCTCCTCGCGCTCGGCACGACGCCCGCAGCCCCGTCACCGTGGACGAACGGTATCGACGTCGACGATCACCTCCGCGCCGCGGCAGACCACGTCTACGCAGCCGGAGGCGTGGCCACGCACCACGACGAAGCACTGGACGCCTGGCGCATCGACCATTGGGAAGACGCCGCCGCACAGGGTGCGCATGCCGCGCGGGCCGCATTGCACGACCTCGGCGTTAGCGACGATCCGGGCGCCTACCTGCCACGCAGCCCTTACATGGCAATGGTCTACGGTCAGATGATCTCCGGAGTCGGGTACACAGCCGGCGCAGACGCCCACCTGGAAGCGGGTGAGGAGTTCATCGTCCGCCACGAGATCGACGGCATCGTCGTCGGCGTCACTGGCATCGACGCAGTCGGCACCGTCTACCAGTGGGGGCAGCAGCTCCACGGCGTGCGGGCATAGGCAATGGCGGGAGACTGTATTAGGCAGATCCCACGGTGGGGCTTCGTGCTCTCGCTGGCAGCGACCATTCTCATGATGGCCGCTGCCAGCGCGCCGTCCTTGTTCTATCCCCAGATCGCCGAACGGCTCGGACTCATCCCCGTCGCCACCACACTCGTGTTCGCGGTCTACACCTTCACCCTCCTGGCCGCGCTGCTCTACCTCGGACCACTCTCCGACCACGTCGGCCGACGTCCGGTCGTGGCCGCCGGTTCTTTGGCGCTGGCGCTGAGCGTGGCCATGTTCTGGTTCGCCGGTAGCCTCGCGGCGCTCCTGGTCGCCCGAGCCTTGCAAGGGCTCGCAGCGGGTCTGCTGATCCCGGCGCTGTCGGCGATGATGATCGACTTCGAGTCCCCGTCACATCGGAACATCGCAGCCCTGTGGAACACGATCGGCCCGATGATTGGCCTTGGGGCCGGGGCTCTCGGTGCTGCACTTCTCCTCGATCTCACCTCCGAACCGACAACTGCCGTCTTCGGGTCGCTCGTGCTTGCCTTCCTCATCGTGGCAACGGTCGTGTGGAGCACACCGGAACTGGTCCCGAAGACCCAGATACGACGTGGCGACCTCCGTCCGCGGTTCACCGTGCCACCGCACCTACGCCGCATGTTCACCGTCGGAGTGCCCGTGATCATCGCCGGGTGGGCGACCAACGGACTCTTCCTTGCGCTCGGAGCCGACCTCGTCGGCAGTGAGCTTGGGGGCTCCACGCACACCCAAGCTGGGATCGTCCTCTTCGCACTGGCGATCTCCGGAGTCACCGCCTCCTCCGTCCTACAGCGGCGTTCCGCCCGCACCATCAGCCTGTATGCGACCAGTGCCCTGGCGTTCGGCACCGCAGTGAGCATCGGCGCCCTCGCACTCGGTTCCTACCCAGCCTATGTCGCCTCGGTCGCGATCGTCGGTTCCGGGTTCGGCACAGCGTTCCTCGGGGTACTGCGCACACTCATGCCCCACACGGCATCGTCGGAACGCGCCGCCGTGATGGCTGTGATCTACACAGTTGCCTACCTGGCATTCGGCGTGCCCACCATCGTCGCCGGATTGCTCGTGCCGGTGCTCACCCTGTCGAGGACGATGACGATCCTCGGTGCGATCATCATCGCCCTCAGCCTCGTCGCCACCGTCCTGCGCCTGCGCATCCCGCACCCGGCCGCAGGCCCGGCAGAGGCTGACGACTTCCCCGAGCCTCCCACCGGCTCTCACCGCCGATCCGCACCCGACCGAGAGGAGCAGCCATGACCTACGTGATCGCGCTTCCCTGCGTGGACGTCAAGGACCGCGCCTGCATCGACGAATGTCCTGTCGACTGCATCTACGAGGGCGAACGCTCGCTCTACATCCACCCCGACGAATGCGTCGACTGCGGAGCCTGCGAACCGGTCTGCCCCGTCGAGGCCATCTACTACGAAGACGACCTGCCCGACGAATGGTCTGACTACTCCAAGGCCAACGTCGAGTTCTTCGACGAGTTGGGTTCTCCCGGAGGAGCCGCGAAGACCGGACCGACGGGCTTCGACCATCCCCTCATCGCCGCATTGCCCATCCAACACGAGCAGACCCTCTGAGAAGGGGTTTCCGATTGATCCATACCGACACAACACACAAGTCTTGACTAGTACCCCCTAGGGGTATAGGGTAGGCATATTGATGAAAGGAAATGACATGCAGAGGAGACTGCGAACAGGACTGGCAGCGGGAGCCCTCGGAGTGGCGCTCGTGCTCGCCGGTTGCGCCAGCGGAGCAGACGACAACCAGCAGACCGACCCCTCGGCTACTGAGGAGCATCAGGGCCACGGCGGCAACAACGCAGAAAGCGGTGATGAAGAGATGGAGCACCCGATGGACGGCGGACCGGCACCCGAGGGTATCGCCGAAGCCAGTGAGCCCACCTACCCTGTCGGTACCGAGGTGCAGCTCACGGCCGACCACATGGAAGGCATGGAAGGGGCTACAGCAACGATTTCCGGCGCATTCGACACGTACACGTACTCCGTGAACTACACGCCCGCAGGTGGCGGCGACCCCGTCACTGATCACAAGTGGGTCGTGCAGGAAGAAATTGAGGATGCCGGCGACGCGCGCCTGGCCGACGGCACAGAGGTGACTCTGCTCGCCGAGCACATGGAAGGCATGGAAGGCGTAAAGGCCATCATTGCTTCGTCCACCGATGAGACGGTCTACATGGTCGACTACGAGACGGACGGCATGAAGATGACGAACCACAAGTGGGTCGTCGAGAGCGAGATCCAACCAGCGTCCTGAGCCGACGTTCGCTTGCCCGGCCACCGGGTGAGCGGCAATCGGCCTGGCTCGATGACGGAGGAGAGGAATCATGACGGACCCGAACTCACAACAGCATCACGGTCACGAAACCGATACACCCGCCCACGGCGAGCATCACCACGGGTCTGTGTCCGCGCACGCCTCGGCGGATGCGCACGGCACGCGCGAGGGTCAGCACACCGGGCATCAGGGCCACGCCATGGACCACGGGCAGCACTCAGGCCACACGGGCCTCGACGAGCACGGCGGCCACGATGAGCATGCCCAGCACGGTGGGTACGGAGATCACAGCGGCCATGGCGGGCACGGGGACCACGTTGGCCAGTTCCGCCGACTGTTTTGGATCAACCTCGTCATCGCCATCCCCGCGGTCGCCCTCTCACCGATGTTCGCCATGCTGCTGGGCTACGAGGTCCCCGGCTGGGCGGGCTGGGTCGCCGCGGCACTGGGCACCGTCATGTACGTCTGGGGCGGCAGGCCCTTCCTCACCGGTGCCGTCAGCGAGTTGAAGTCCCGCAAGCCCGGGATGATGCTGCTCATCGCTCTGGCGATCACGGTGGCCTTCTTCGCTTCCTGGGCCGCCACGCTCGGGCTCGTCCATCATGAGCTCGAATTCTGGTGGGAACTGGCGCTGCTGATCGTAATCATGCTGCTGGGCCATTGGATCGAGATGCGCTCCCTGGCCCAGACCACCTCGGCGCTCGACTCGTTGGCGGCACTGCTGCCAGACGAGGCCGAGCGCGTCGAGGGCGAGAACGTCGTCAAGGTGGCCCCAGCCGACCTCGACGTGGGCGACGTGGTCCTCGTGCGCCCCGGCGGCAGCGTCCCGGCTGACGGAACCATCGTCGACGGCCGCGCCGAGATGGACGAGTCCATGATCACCGGCGAGTCCCGCCCGGTCTCTCGCGGCGAGGGCCAGACCGTCACCGCCGGCACCGTCGCCACCGACTCCGGCCTGCGGGTGGAGATCACCGCCACCGGTGACGACACCGCCCTGGCCGGCATCAACCGGCTCGTCGCCGAGGCGCAGAACTCATCCTCCCGCGCCCAGCGGATCGCCGACAAGGCCGCGGCCTGGCTGTTCTGGTTCGCTCTTGGCGCGGCGCTGGTCACTGCGGTCGTCTGGACGCTCATCGGCATGCCCGACGAGGCCGTCGTGCGCACCATCACCGTGCTCGTCATCGCCTGCCCCCACGCCCTCGGCCTGGCGATCCCGCTGGTCGTCTCCATCGCCACCGAGCGAGCCGCCCGCGGCGGCGTCCTAGTGAAGGACCGCCTGGCGCTGGAGTCCATGCGGCAGGTCGACGCGGTCCTGTTCGACAAGACCGGCACGCTGACCAAGGGCGAGCCCACCGTCACCGGCGTCGAGCCGACCGGCGAACTCGACGCCGACCAGGTCCTCGCCCTCGCTGCCTCGGCCGAGGCCGACAGCGAGCACCCGCTCGCCAAGGCCATCGTCACCGCCGCCAAGGACAAGGGTTTTGCCCTCCAGCAGGCCAGCGGCTTCTCATCCTCGCCCGCCGTCGGCGTCACTGCGACCGTCTCCGGCCAGGAGGTCCGCGTCGGCGGGCCCCGGCTGCTCGAGGAGACCGGTCAGCACGAGGTCGGCACGGCCGAGGCATGGCGCTCCGAGGGCGCGATCATTCTGCACGTTCTCCGCGGCGGCCAGGTGGTCGGCGGGCTGAGGCTCGCCGACGAGGTCCGGCCAGAATCCCGCTACGCCGTCGACGCCCTCCACGCCCTCGGCGTCGAGGTCGTCATGATCACCGGCGATGCCGAGGCGGTCGCGAACGAGGTCGGCAAGGAGCTCGGCATCGACCGCGTCTTCGCCGGCGTGCGCCCGGAGGACAAGTCCGCGAAGGTCTCCCAGCTGCAGGAAGAGGGCAAGAGGGTCGCGATGGTCGGCGACGGCGTCAACGACGCCCCGGCTCTGGCGCAGGCCGATGTCGGCATCGCGATCGGCGCTGGCACCGATGTCGCCATCGCCTCGGCCGGGGTGATCCTGGCCAGTTCCGACCCACGCAGCGTGCTCTCGATCATCCAGCTGTCGCGACGCGCATACGGCAAGATGAAGCAGAACCTGTGGTGGGCCGCCGGCTACAACCTTCTTTCGGTGCCGTTGGCGGCCGGTATCCTCGCACCGGTGGGACTCGTCCTGCCAATGTCGATCGGCGCGATCCTGATGTCAGCCTCCACCGTGGTTGTCGCGCTCAACGCCCAGCTGCTGCGGCGCATCGACCTTACACCCGAAGCTAACACGCGTTCCGTCCTGGAGCGCCAGAAGTAAGGACATGCCCATGTCTGTCGATAACGATTCCCACCAGCACGGCTACATCAGCGACAAGGAGCGCTATCTCGGCCGCATGAAGCGCATCGAAGGACAGGCGCGTGGGATCGCGAAGATGATCGATGAGGAGAAGTACTGCATCGACATCCTCACCCAGGTCTCCGCCCTGACCCGTGCCCTCCAGGGGGTCGCGACTGGTCTGCTCGACGACCATCTCAAGCACTGCGTGCTTGATGCCGCCAAGCTCAGCGACGAGGCGGCCGTCGAGAAGATCCAGGAAGCCACCGACGCCATCAACCGGCTCGTTCGCTCCTGAACCCGGCCCCTGACCACCGCGTTCCAGGACACGGCGGGCACAAACCCTCAGGATGCCAGCGCGCTTGATCCTCGCCGACGCGCCGCCCGCCCGCGACGCGCTCACCTTCGCTCAGCGGGCCGCGCAGGCCGGTGCCCATGGCGTGCGCTTGCAGGCCGCAGCCGCGCTAACGCCCCGTGGCCCGCTCGACCGCACTCCTACGATCCTCGTCCTTCGCACGCTCCGCTCCGACCCCGAGCTGCAGTGCGACGTCACCGTCGACACCCTGACCGCGACCGCCGACCCCCTGACCCTGGCGCTGCCGGAGACCGCGCTGGCACCCGCCTGGACCAGCGTCGAACCCCCGCAACACGGGTGGAGACTTATTGCCGATGTGACCAGCCTGACGCTGATGCGCAGCGCCCGTGCCGGCATCGAGGCCGTCGCCCAAGCACTTCCCGACAAACCCGGCGACGATGTCGTCCGCAAGATCCGGGGCACGGTCTGGGGCACCCCGGACACGGCACTCGCATCGCTGCCACAAGGCGTTGCGTTCGCCGCCTACGTCTTCGGGTTCCTCAGCCGAGGAAACGGGGCCACGATCTCAACCGCCGGCCGTTGGACGCGGTTGACCCTCCCGACTGGACACGTGCTCCTGCGCGGACCCGTCGCCTCTGGCCTCACCCCGATCCGCCGCACCCGGCCACGCGTCTCCAAGTCCGTCACATCGATTGAATAACCCTTGATACCCTATAGGGGTATAGGGTAGTATTAATGACTATGAAAGAGGTTGAGCACGCGCACGCCACGTATGACACACCGCATCTGAATGCGGCGGTCGGAGTCTTCGCGTTGCTGGCGAATCTGGTGAGTGTGAAGATGATCCTCGCCATTCGCGACATCGAGGTCTCTGCCAATCATCTGGCGGACATCGTCGACCTTCCCGTCGACCAGACCTCCCACGAGCTTCACCGCCTGGAGTCGGCCGGGATCGTGAGTCGGCAGCGACGCGAGTCCCGCGACTTCTACCTATTGAACGGTGTGCATGCCGGGGCGCTGGCTGAGGCTGCGATCTTCCATGCCGAACATCAGCAGCAGGAACGCACTCGTGCAGGTTCTCCCACCTCGAACTTGCGACCGAACTGACAGAGGAGGCATCATGCCCCGTTTTTCCCGATTAACCCCTGAGACCGCAGTGGGGGCCTCACGAGACTTGCTCGGCGATCTCGTCGAGCGGCACGGCCAGGTCGGAGACATGGTCTCGACGATGGCGCACTCCCCGGCGGTGCTCGGCGGTTATCTCGACCTGAGCAAAGCCATGCGTCGCGCCAAGCTCGACCGTAAAGTCAGCGAGCTCGTTTCGATCGCCGTGCAGTCGAAGCAGGGATGCGGAATGTGCCTGGCCTCGCACATCAGCGCGGCACGATCGCTCGGGGTCAGCGATGACGAGATCGCACTCGCCCAGCAGGGTACGGCGATGACCAGCCCGGTCGCGGCGATGATCGCGCTCGGCCTCCAGGTCTACCGTGAGCCTACGTCGATCACCGACGAGCAGATTGACGAGCTTCGGGGATACGGGTACAGCGACCGTGAGATCTCTGATGTCGTCGGGGTCGTGTCGCTGAACATTCTCACCGGCGCCTTCAACCTGGTTGCTGGCCTCACGCCGGGCGACTGACTTCGCCGGCGACTTGGTGCCTTGGCCGAGAGGATAGGCAGCGGCCTGCAAAACCGTTTACACGGGTTCGAATCCCGTAGGCACCTCCACTTCCCGCTGAGCCCAATAGGACACACGTCGCAGGAGGCGAGTGATGGAGAGCCAGCACATCTCCAACGGGGACATGACACGCGCCGCGCGCATCCTCGTGAAGGTGAGCGCCCAATATATCGCCCGCGAAGCCAACGTGACCAAGGAAGAGTTGCGCGACTTCGAGAAGGGGCGACACGACTTGTCGGAGAAGAAGCAGGAGCGTGTGCGGGCCGCCCTCGAAGAATTGGGGGCAGAGTTTCTGCCTGACGGACCCAACGGCGGCTACGGCATCCGTCTGAAGTTCGGCCGTTCCAGGATCTACTCACTTGAACGTTGCGAGGGCGAGGGCGGGCCGCGGCTCACAACAGAGTCTGATCGTCGGACCCAGGCCCATGTGCCCTTCTCGGAACCGGATTCAAACCTGCCTTTTCACCTGGAAGATCGCACCACGGCCTCACTGCGCATCCTGGTGCCGTTGCGCCTGGGCCGGCTTTGGCCGTCACACCTTGCCTCTGTTCCAGGAATGGAAGCGCGGGCACGCTGAGCTCATCGAATACAGTCGCCCGACGGACCCGATCTGGGCGCTGCGCGACGGGGGCGATCGATGCCGCACTCATCCGCTCTTCTCCACCCAAACGTGCCATTGGTCCGGGTTTGGAGCGGTTACCGCTGTTCACCGAACGCCTGGTTGTATCGGTGACGAGCAGCGACTCCCGTGCCCGGCAGGAGTCGGTGACCCTAGCCGATCTCGCTGACGGGCCGGTGGCGGTCTGCGCGACCGCTCCGACGGCCACCGGGGAGCTGTGGAGTACGACTGCTCACATGCCGCGCACGATCTCGGTGGCGAACACGGGCGAGTGGTTAACCCGCATCGCTGTCGGCGACGCCATCGGCATCACTGCAGAGGCGACAACGCACAATCACCGCGCGCCGGAGGTGGTCTATCTGCCCATCGAGGATGCCCCACCGGTGACCGTGGCGCTGACCTGGCCAGGGCAGAGGAGGAGCCACCCGCAGGTGGGGGTCGTCGCCACCTGCGCACAGGACTACTTCACCCGACTCATCGACATCGGCTCCCCACCCCGCCTGCTCTCCACCGGGGCCGATGGTCAGCTGGCGTAGCTTCCCACTGCAGCTATGCGACCGACCATCCCCCAGGTAGCCCATCCTCGGGTGCGACGGGACCCCTGAGCTTCATTCCGCGTCGGAGCGACATATCACACTCGACAATATCGCTCTAGAGCGATATGATCGGCTTATGGCGATGATTCAAGAGAAGGGGGCAACCCTCGACGAAGTGGCGACGGTAGCGTACGCCCACCTGTTCCAGGCATTTGCGGAGCCGACGAGGTTAGCGATCGTGCAGCACCTCGCCTCCGGGGAGCACCGGGTCCGGGACCTGGTCGAGCACATGGGCCTGGCCCAGTCCACGGTGAGCAAGCATGTCGGCTTCCTCGTCGAGTGCGGCCTGGCGACGATGCGCCCGGAAGGGCGCTCCACCTGGTACTCGCTGGCACAGTCCGAGCTCCTGCGTACCCTCATCGCCGCTGCCGAACGCCTCCTCGATGCCACCGGCACGCAGGCCCTGCTCTGCACGCACCTGCGACTCCCACATACCCACCACGCGTCAGATACGGACAAGAAGTAGACATGGGCGCAGGACACAATCACGGCCCCGCCGCCAGCGAGACCGGTCACCCCGGAGATTTCCGCAAGAAACTCTGGATCGCATTCTCGATCACCGCGACGATCGTCGTTGCCCAGGCCATGGGCTCGGTCATCACCGGCAGCCTCGCATTGCTGACCGACACCGCCCATGCCATTACCGATGCGTCCGGCCTGCTGGTCGCACTGATCGCCGCGACGCTGATGCTCAAGCCCGCCAACTCCAAGCGCACCTGGGGGTTCCGGCGTATTGAAGTGATCGCAGCCCTCGGACAGTCGGCACTGCTGCTGGCGGTGGGCACCTACGCCGCCATCGAAGGCATCCGGCGACTGTTCGAGCCGCCGGAGGTGCCCGCAAGCGAACTGCTGATATTCGGCATCATCGGCCTGGTCGCGAACATCATCGCCATCACCATCCTCGCCTCCAGCCGCGGCTCGAACTTCAACATGCGTGCCGCGTTCCTCGAAGTTCTCAATGATGCCCTCGGGTCGCTCGGAGTGATCATCGCGGCGATCGTCATCGCCACGACCGGGTTCATGCAGGCCGATGCCATCGCCGGACTGCTTATCGCCGCATTGATCGTGCCTCGCGCGTTCAAGCTCATGCGCGAGACCACTGGCGTCCTTATGGAGTTCACTCCCAAGGGCCTCGACCTCGACAAGGTGCGTTCGCACATCCTCGAACTTGACCATGTCAAAGATGTCCATGACCTGCACGCCTCCACTGTGGCGACCGGCCTGCCGATCCTGACCGCCCACGTCGTCGTCGAGGACGAGTGTTTCACCGACGGTCGTGCCGCGCAGACGCTCCACGAGATCAAAGATTGCGTCGCAGGACACTTCGAGGTCTCCATCCATCACTCGACCTTCCAGATCGAGACCGAGCACATTGCCGAACATGAACCGGAAATCAGCAAGCACGACTGAACGCAGTGCCCCTCCCGGGCTCGTTCCGGGCGGGGGCGCTTCCGCGTCACGCAGGTAGGCACTACCCCTATGGGGTAGTAAGGCCAATTGGCGCCACGGGCAGACACGGGAAGGAATCCCATGAAAAACTTCAGGCCATTCCCGAAGTACGGCGGAACGAAAACCGCTGCAATCACCGTCGTGGTCGGTGCTTTCCTGCTCACCGGATGCACGGCCGCCAACGACTCATCCTCAGCCTCCCGGCACTAACGATCAGCTGTCACCAGTTCCTGCTTCACGCCCGCCAGCTGTTTCTCAACTGCTGACCTTTGCCTCGCAGCACGCTTCAGCAGGTCAAGTCCCTGGAAGTGGTGTAACCGTCTTCGAGGCATGAGAATCAGGCCAGGGCCGGCATCACCTCCGTGCCCATCACGGTGCCCGGTTCTTGCGTGAGGGGCTCGCGGCAGCGGGCC
>NZ_JAKRNH010000231.1:0-513 GCF_022346985.1 Micrococcus sp. ACRRV | reverse complement strand
GCTTCCTGCGCCGCACGCGTCCGCTGCACGCCGCCGCGGGGCTCTCCTGGGGTGGTGGGGTCGGTCGCGGTGGGCCCCGCGGCGGCGTGCAGCGGACGCGTGCGGCGCAGGAAGCCCCGCGAGGCCAGGAAGTCGGACAGGTGCTCGCGGTGGTCGGGGCAGGCGGCCCACGTCTTCACCCGGTCGGGGGCGTGCACGCGGGGGTTGTTCCACTCCAGCACCCACGCGGCGGCGGCACGGCAGCCCCGGGCGGAGCACACGGGCGCCCCGTCGGCGGTGACGGCGGCCGGGCCCTCGGCCGACGGCTCCCGCCGCACCGCGGGCAGGGAGGGGTCGAGGCCGGCGGCCAGGGCGCCGAGCAGGTCGGGGCCGGTCACGGGCGGCCTCGTCCGGTCTCGCCGGAGGAGCCGGCCGGCAGGGCGCGACGCGCGGCGGGGTCGTCGTCCTCCACGACCTCGCCGACCAGCACGACGGGGCCGGTCGGAACGGGGGAGGGCTCGGCGGGCAGGGCCG
>NZ_JAKRNH010000230.1:0-514 GCF_022346985.1 Micrococcus sp. ACRRV | reverse complement strand
CCCCCATCCTGCCCCGCGCCGGGCTCGGCGCCGTCCCCCTCAGGGGGGATCCTGCACCAGCGTTCGACGACGACGCCCACCGTCAACAGGGCCGCCCCGCCGAGGGCGAGCAGTCCGGCGGTGAGCACGGCCGGGGCCTCGATCCCGGCCCGGGAGGCGACCTCCAGGCCGACGCCCGCGTGCCAGCCGGCCAGCCCGGCGCCGGTGAGCCCGGAAGCCTGGCCGAGCACGAGCGTGCGGGCCGCGGCGAGCGGGTCCATGCGCTGGGCCAGCGGCCGGTCACGGTCCCGGCGCACCCGCCACCCCAGGACGAGACAGAGCACGCCCACGGCCACCACCGTGACCAGCGCCGCGAGGTGCATGACGGGCGCCGCCAGGCCGAGGGAGGGCGCGGTGAGCGCCGCCAGCCAGCCGAGCACGGCGGCGGCGAGCGCGAGCAGGGCGGTGCGCCCGGAGACCAGTGAGATCACGTCGGGTCGCTCCAGGGGCGGGCGATCGCGGCGCCGTCGGGCAG
>NZ_JAKRNH010000022.1:0-27288 GCF_022346985.1 Micrococcus sp. ACRRV | reverse complement strand
CGGCGCAGTCGCCTCGGTCGGCTCGGCGGGGGATTCTTACGATAAGTGTCCTCGCGGAGGCGTTCAACTCGCTGTTCAAGGCCGAGCTGATCCGGAACAAGGGCCCGTTCACGTCCATCGAGGACCTGGCGATCGCGGTCGCGGAGTACGTCGACTGGTTCAACCATCGTCGTGTGCACGGCGAGATCAGGCTGGTCCCTCCGGTCGAGTTCGAGGACGTCTACCATCATGAGAACCCCGCGCCCGCGCCCGCCGGGACGGCACTTACGAGCCTCTAACAAACCCGGGGCGATTCATCTTCAGCTCGGAGAAGACCTGCAGCCAGAACCGGGCGCCTTCGGCGCCGTCGCCGGCCCAGATCCCGAGGATGTCGCGTTCCCCGTGCACGGTGACGCCCATGACGACGTAGAACGGCGTGTTGCGCACCTGCCCGTCGCGGACCTTCACGACAATCGCGTCGACGAAGAGCACCGGTTAGAGCGGGTCCAGCGGACGGGAGGACCACTCGGCCAGTTCGCCGGCGACCTTCTCGGTGATCCGGCTGATGGTGTCCTTGGAGACCTTCGCACCGTAGACCTCCTCGAAGTGCACCGCGATCTCTCCGGTGGTCAGCCCGCGGGCTGACAGAGAGAGCACGATCTGGTCGGTCCCGTCCAGGCGCCGCTTCCGTTTGGGCACAATCACCGGCTCGAAGGACCCGTCCCGGTCCCGGGGCACCTCGATCTCGACCGGGCCGATCTCGGTCAGCACGGTCTTCGACCTCGTGCCGTTGCGCATGTTGGCCGGGATCGGGGTCTGCCCGTGGTCGTGCCCGAGGTGCTCGGTCAGCTCGGCTTCCAGGGCGGTCTCGAGGACGTTCTTCGTGAGCTGGTTCAGCAGGCCGCCGGGCCCGACCAGGCGCACGCCTTGCTCCTTGGCCTGGGCGAGCAGCTGCTCGGCGAGGTCCTTTTGATCGATGATCTCTCCGGTCACGGGATCGATCATCGGGCCTGTCATCTCGGTCGTGGACTCTGACACGGCCGTCTCCTTTCGGATCAGGCCGGACCCTCACACACCGTTGTTCTTACAGTCCCCTCTTCGTCTCAGCGCGCTACTTCGACCTGCCTGGCGGTGACGGCACTGCGGTTGGCGGCGCGGGTGAGAGCGAGGAACGTGACACCGGCGATGGCGACGAGCCCGATCATGGTTCCGGCGGCGGCCATGAGGCCGCTGTGGTATATCCACGGTTCGCCCGGGCTGCCGGAAGCGATCAGTTCACCGGTGGTGCCGGGGAGGGTTGTGGTGATGACGGCGGCGAGGAGCGCGCCGTAGGCGGCGACGAACACTGCCTCAGAGCCGATGCGGAAGAGGTTGATGACGCCCGAGGCGGCTCCGGCTCGTTCAGCGGGCACGGCCGCCAGCGCTTCGGCGTCGACGAACCCGAGCGGCAGGCCGAAGCCCAGGCCGAGCAGGATCATCGGAGTGACGCCGAGTGCGACCGGCAGATCGGGCCTTAGCAACAAGAGCACGCCGATGCCGCCGACGATGAGGCACGCGAACGAGACGGCGACGATGGCGGTCGGGGTGAGGTGGCTGCGTTCCATGAGACGGTGAACCGCGACCGGGGCGATGAGCACCGGGATAGTCATGACAAGCATCAGTGCGCCGGTGACTCCGGCGGTGAGCCCGTGGATGGCTCCGAGCGCGCTGGGGAGGTAGGTCAGGAACGTCACGAAGCCGATTGCCCCGGCGATCGGCACGAGTGTCATGGCGAGGAACTTCGGAGCCTTCAGCGCGGAGAAGTCGAGGATCTCCCGCAGCGAGGTTCCGCCCCGACCAAGCTGGGGAAGCCGTGCGGCACCGATGAACGCGACAATCAGGACGATCGTGTGCGCGGCGAAGATGCCCTGCCATCCCCAGGCGGACAGGAGCAGACCCGATAGGGCAGGGCCGGCGGCGAGGCCGAGGCCGTTGATTGTGCCGAACAGCGCGAACGCCTGCGCTCTGGCCTTGCCCTCGAATAGGTGGCTGAGGATCGGTGCGGCACTGGTGAGTACCGCGGCTGAGCCGATTCCGGCGATGATCCTGCCCGCGTCCAGCACGGCGATGTTCGGGGCGAACATGCTGACGATGCCCCCGGCTATGGCGATGGCGATGCCGATCCGGAACGAGCGCGTGTAGCCGATCCGGTCGGAGCAGGCGCCCCACACGATCGTGCAGACCGCGAAGGCGACGTTGAAGCCGTTGACTACCCACTGCAACGGCGTCGGGTCCGAACCCAGGTCGCTGGCGATCGCAGGGAGCGCGACGGCGGTGCCGGAGATGGACAACGGGATCACGAACTGAGCGAGCAGGATCACGGCCAGCAGCAGTCTAGGTCGAGGCACGGGGCACTCCTTTGGTTCGATACATGACAGAGGTTCGATACAGAACGAACGTAGCTAGACTGGCACGACCATGAGGTACGATGCAAGTCGAACCTTTGATGCTGTACGGAGATGGAGGGCGACGATGGCTGGCAGGACCGACGGTGTGGAGCCGGACGAGATCGAGCTCGGTGCGGTGCTGTCGGCGCTGGCCGACCCTCATCGGCGGCGCGTCATTCATGACCTGGTGAACGATGCGGACGGCAGCGAGCGCTCCTGCACGAGCTTCGGCCTGGACCTGTCGAAGTCCACGCGCAGTCATCACTTCAAGGTGCTCCGCGAGGCCGGGCTGGTGCACCAGGTCGACCGGGGCAACCGCAGCGAGGTGACTCTGCGCAGGCGCGACCTCGATGCGCGCTTCCCGGGCCTGCTCGACCTCATCGGAAGCGACAGCGGCGACTGATCACCTTACCCAGCCTGCGACACTACATAGACGCTGGCACCCCGACTTTAAGCTAGCCGCGACTGAGCCTCCAGTCCGGTGAGCGCACCCCGCGCGACGTCCATCGCCGGGAAAGATCATCTGCCCGGTGCACGACCGCCGTCTTTAGCAGCGCCCAGCCGGAGCGTCCCATCGCCTGATCATCGTCGGCCAGACGTCTGTTCCGCGAGCGGACCCGCCTGAGTCAACCCCAGCCCGGAGCGCCTCATGAGCTGCCACACGTCTTTCAAGCGAGGCTCGCCGCGTCAACTTGAGTTGACAACCGGGTTCAAGTGTCGTCATCAGCGCACCTGAAGCGTCCAGGGTGTGATGCCGCTTCCTTTCGAGTTCGAGAGGATGTTGTTCATGCCGAAGAAGTTCGATCCCGAGGTGAAGGACCGCGCGGTGCGGATGGTCCTGGACCGTGTCGAGGAAGCCGGGTCAGTCACGAAGGCCGTGGCTTTGGTGTCGCCGAAGGTCGACGTGGGGCGCGAGACCTTGCGCCGCTGGGTCTGTCAGCACCGCGTCGACGCCGGCCTCAAGGACGGGCCGACCAGCGATGACCTGGCCGAGCTCAAGCGCCTGCGCGGCGAGGTCAAGCGATTGCGGGAGGACAACGAGATCCTGCGCAAGGCCTCGATTTTCTTCGCGGGGGAGCTCGACCCCCGCAACCGATGATCATGGGATTCATCGATCAGATGCGCGCCAAGGGGCATGCGGTCGAGTCGATCTGCAGGGTGCTCCGTCAGGAGGGCTGTCAGATCGCCGCACGCACCTACCGGGCGTGGCGCCGCCGCAGCGCGTCGGCTCGTGACACGTCCGACGCGGTCCTGCTCAACGTCCTGCACGACCTTGTCGGCACCCCGGAAGGGCTGTACGGGCGTCGGAAGATGACCGCGTGGCTGCGTCGAGAAGGTCACCAGGTCGGCGCCGGTCGTGTGGACCGGCTCATGCGGGTTGCGGGGATGAACGGTGTGCGTCGAGGCAGGCCAGTGCGCACCACCGTCCCGGCCAAGGACGGCTGCCGTGCCGGTGACCTGCTCAATCGAGACTTCACCGCGGCCGCGCCGAACACGAAGTGGGTCGCGGACTTCACCTATGTGCGCACGTGGGCGGGCTTCGTATACGTCGCGTTCGTGCTGGACTGCTACTCGCAGAGAATCCTCGCCTGGCATGCCGCGACGGCCAAGACGACCCCGCTGGTTCTGACCCCGCTGCGGATCGCGTTGTGGGACCGTGACCGGCACGGGCACCCTGTGCAGCCCGGCGAGCTGATCGCGCACAGCGATGCCGGGTCGCAGTACACGAGCCTTTGCTTCGCCGAGCACCTGGCCGCCGAGGGCATCGCCGCGTCCATCGGGACCGTCGCCGATGCGTATGACAACGCGCTCATGGAATGCGTCATCGGCTTGTACAGGACCGAGTGCATCACCACCACGATCTTCCACAACGGCCCGTACAAGACCATCGCCGACGTGGAGTACGCCACCGCCGGATGGGTCGAGTGGTACAACAATCGAAGGCTCCACTCGTCCCTGGCTATGACCACCCCGGCCGAGTACGAGACTGCCTACTACGCCGCCCTCAACCGAGAGCTGGCACCCACATAGGAGCGGCACGAAACCCGGGACGCTTCATTACGCATCGCGGCAAGCAGGCGACGGTCTTGCGGGGCGTCAGAGCGGCTTCCTTCTTAGAGGACGTCGAAGCGGGCGACCCCCAGGAGTTCATGGCGCGCCTGACAGGCAACTACCGCAGAGGAAATGAGCGTCAAGCGCGTCAACACCCTCGAAACCGATCCCGTTGAGGTGCCAAGTCAGGGCTTTGGCGATCCCTGACACGGGCGTAAACGGTCGTTTGTGGCCGCTCACCTCTGCGCCAGTAGACTCGGCACCGACACCACTTCGATCGCCGCCTTGTGTCATGGGCAACGGTCCTCGACGATGAGCGTCATGACGATTCCCGGCTTCGCCCTCGAACACATCCCGCTGCCGTCGGGCGTCACGCTCCGCGTCGCCACCGGGGGCGAAGGGCCGGCAGTCGTCCTCCTCCACGGCCACCCTCGCACCCATGCAACCTGGCATAGGGTCGCCCCCGCTCTGGCAGACGCGGGTCTCCGGGTGGTCTGCCCGGACCTGCGCGGATACGGGCAGTCCAGCGCCCCAGAGCCCAGCGACGACCTTCACACCCACAGCGACCGCACCATGGCCGGCGACATCGCCCTGCTCATGACGCACCTCGGCCACGATCACTTCAGCGTCGTCGGCCACGACCGGGGCAGCTACGTGGCGTACCGCACCGCCCTGGACTTTCCAGAGCGGGTGGACCGTATGGCTGTATTGGACTGCGTCCCGATCCTGGAGGCCCTCGAGCGCGCTGATGCCCGCTTCGCGGAGAAGTGGTGGCACTGGTTCTTCTTCGCCTCCCCCCACGCCGAGCGAGTGATCTGCGCGGACCCCTTGGCCTGGTACCAGCCCGACGCCCAGAAGATGGGACAGGAGAACTACCAGGACATGGTGGCCGCCATCAGCGACCCTCAGACCGTGCGCTCCATGATCGCGGACTACCGGGCCAGCCTCCACGTCGACCGAGACGCCGATGCACGCGACCGTGCACGCGGCCATCAGATCCAGTGCCCCACGCTGGTCGCATGGTCGAAGCACGACGACATGGAGGACCTCTACGGGAACCCGGCGGAAGTGTGGGAATCCTGGTGCGCCCATCGCCCCGAAAGCGCCGTCATCGACTCCGGCCACCACATGGCCGAAGACAACCCCGAACAGCTCACCGCTGTTCTGACTGAGTTCTTCCTCCCGTCCTGACTCCTGGCCCACGGCCGGGCGGCAGAATCGGTCGTTTGTGGCGAGGGGTCCCGCCGTGCGCCGTGCGCGCCACCTCCGGCCCTGTCCGCCCGCCACATGACTCGCCACAACCAACCCGCCAGAGCCGCAGCCGCCCGTACGTTTCTGGCGAGTCTTGGGGCGCCCGGGAGCACCCACCTGGACACCCAGTTTTCACGCCAACCGGATCCCGCCCGATATGCGAAGAGTTCGCCGCGCGTCGTGTGGAATCTGGGCTGCAACTCGACACTCCCGGCTCCTACATGGCTATGCGCCGCTACCGATGGAGGGACTCGAGAGGGTCGGTAGTGTATTGGGCATGATGCTTCAGGTCTGCGTCAACGGAGCCCGCGACATCGCCGAGCACCCCGCTCTCAGCGCCGACCCCGTCCGCGTGGCAGCCGAGTGTGCCGAGGCCGTCGCGGCCGGAGCTGACGCCGTCCACGTCCACCCGAAGGACGCTCACGGACAGGACAGCCTCCAGAACCCCGACGTCGGCCGCTGGGTCCGCGAAGTGAGGGCGCGATGCGCCGGCGTCCCGGTGGGGGTGACGACGGGAGCTTGGGCTCTACCGTCGGTGGAGGACCGACGGCAGGCGATCGTTGGTTGGCAGACGCTGCCGGACTTCGCCTCCGTGAACTGGCATGAACCCGGTGCCGACCAGATCGCGGCGACGCTCCTGGACCGAGGCATCGGCGTCGAAGCCGGCATCTGGCACCAGGAGGGCCTCACCGCATGGCTTGCCTCACCCCTGCGGTCGCGGTGCCTGCGCGTGCTGATCGAGGTGCAGGACATACCCGCGGAGGAGGTGGAGTCCGAGGCGCTCGTGCTCGTCCAGGGCGTCCGCCGCGCTGAACCGGCCATGCCCCTGCTGCTCCACGGCGAGGAGCGGTCTGCCTGGCCCGCCCTCAAGCTGGCTGGACGGCTCGGACTAGACACGCGAGCAGGGCTGGAGGACATGGTGACGTTCGCTGACGGCCGCCCAGCGCCCGGGAACGCCGAGCTGATCACCGTCGCGTCACACCTCCGAGGCCGGAGCCTGGAGGAGGAACCGACAGTCATGAAGCCCTACAGCGTCCCCCTGGCCGAGGCCCGAACGGCGTTCCTCGCCGCGCTCGACGCCTTCGAGGAGGGCGCCAGCTCTCTCGACGACCTCACCCTGCTCGGAGTCAGCCACGTCCACGGCTGGTCTCGGCTCGACTGCCTGGTGCACGTGCGCCTGGGGCTGCAGGAGATGCTCGCCGGCCTGGCGGCCCGCACGGACGACACCCCCGATGTCGACGCCGCGTCCTACTGGACCACGTACGAACCGGAGAAGGACCCGGTGCCCGGGATCCTCATGACGCGCCGCACCGCTTCCGCTTATGCCCGTCCCAGGAACGCGCTTGAGCACCTGAACCAGGTGAGTGCAGGACTGCGACATGCAGCGGACACTCTGATCGAGGAGTCGATCGCGTTCCAGGGCCATGTGCTCACCGCCGGGGACATGCTGGCCACCTGGGCCGTGGAGCTCGCCGTGCACCATCACGACCTCGCCCTGCCCGCCGGTGCACCCGCACCAGCGCCGGCCGCTGTGCACATCGGGCGCCTCACCGCAGAGGCCCTGGGCAGCACGTCGGGTGCTCGGGCCGGCGCAGAGGACGACCTCGCCGTGATGCTGGCTGGCTTCGGGCGGCGGTGAGGGTCCACGGGACCCGATTCCCCGCCCGCATGAGGCGCGGCCCGGTCCCACCAGGGCCCCTGGCTAGGGTTCAGCCATGGTGTGCGTGCCCAGGCTGCTGCAACCAGTTCTCGACGCCGTTGACGCTCGAGAACTGGCTTAGTTGTACTACCCGAGGACGTTAGTTGACGTGTTGTGCGGCGCGTCCGAAGTCGGTGATGAGCCAGCGGTGGATGGACTCGTCAGGGAAGGGGTGGGCCTCGTATCCCGGTGCTGGCGTTCGGGGCTCAGGTTCGTGGACGCGGTCGCTGCGGAACAGGCGCCAGTCCTCACGCTGCGTGTCGTAGGCGACGAGGTACCAGATGCCGTGGCGCAGGACCTGGCGGTACGGCTGAACGATCCGGTTGCTCGCGTGACCGTGTTGGTCGGTGTATGCGAAGCCCAGATGCTGTCCAACCGCGATGGTGTCCGCGATCATCCCCAGGGCGGGCCAATCGAACGCGTGCGTGGCGGTGAGGACCTGGGTAGCCGCGGCAGCGGCGACGGCTCGTTGACGCAGGCTGGGAGGTAGAAGTCGCTCAAGCTTGGCTCTCACGGTAGTTGCGCTGTCGTCTGCGAAGCCTGCTTCAAGGATGAGGAGCCCCGTGACAAGCGCGCAGACCTCGTCGGCGTCCAGGAGAAGCGGTGGGATCTTGATGCTCGGGGCAAGAACGTATGCCCCGCCGGGGCCCGGGTGGGACTGAATGTCGTAGCCCAGC
Source organism: Micrococcus sp. ACRRV (assembly GCF_022346985.1). Lineage (NCBI taxonomy): Bacteria > Bacillati > Actinomycetota > Actinomycetes > Micrococcales > Micrococcaceae > Micrococcus > Micrococcus sp. ACRRV. The sequence goes on along the minus strand of NZ_JAKRNH010000022.1, from coordinate 19,204 downwards.
ATCCGCAGCCGGGCGACATCACGGCGAACCGTCCGAGGTGCCACCTCGAGTCGGCGGCTCAGGTCAGCCACGGTCCACCGACGTCCCGTTTGCAGCAGCGCCAACAGGCGTAGCGAGCGTGCCGAGGGACTGTCCATGCATCGATTATCCGTCGAGATGCGGCCAGGAACAGGCCTCGTCTCTCGGTAGCGTCGGAGCATGAGCGGCCCTGAGAAGAGACTCCAATGCGTATCGCTGTGACCACCCCGACAGGAAATGTCGGCACCCACCTGACCGGCATGATGATCCGTGCCGGTGTGCGGCCACTGCTTCTGGCCCGCACCCCATCCAAGATCCCCATCGATCTCCTCACACACGTCGACGTCGTGGAAGCTGACTCCACTGACCCCGAGCAGGTCGTGAAGGCCACCCGCGGGGTAGATGCCATCTACTGGGTCGACCCGAGCACCGCATCGGCTGATCCGCTGGCTGACTACGCCAGGGCGACGCAGGCCATCGTCGCCGCGGTCGAGGCGAATACCATTGCTCGGGTCGTGTTCCAGAGCAGCGTCGGTGCGGAGAAGCGGCATGGGGTCGGTGAGATCGACGGCCTCGCCGCCACCGAGGTCGCCCTCGACCGCCTGGACGCGGACGTGACGCACCTGCGTTGCGGCTACTTCTTCACCAACCTGCTGCTGAGCATGGAGGATGTGCGCCAGGGACGGTTGCGGACGGTCCTGCCTCTGGACCATCAGTTCAGCTGGGTCTCGCCGCGCGACATCGCCGAGGTTGCCGCGCTGACACTGCTGAACCCGTCGTGGCATGGACATCGGGTACAGGCGGTCCATGGCCCGCAGGATCTGTCGTGGAACGACGTGGCCGCGCTTCTCACCGACCTGACCGGGCGGCATGTCCAGGCAGAGCAGATCAGCGATGACCTGATGCGCCAGCAATACCTCACGGCTGGCATGCCCCCGGCAATGGCCGACGCCGTGTTGGGCATGAGCACTGGACTGCGCGACGACTTCCACCCGGAACAACTGCGCACAGCAACCAGCACGACTCCAACGAGCCTTGCTGGCTGGATGCAAGAGGAACTGATCCCCGCCTTGTGACCTGACACTTCAACGACCAACAGCGGCAGCGGGCGGCCCCTCTTGGGCCGCCCGCTGCCGCATGGAGCAGCCATGTCCCATGCCAACGCCGCCCTCACACCTCGCCACCGCTTGAAGGTCGCCCAACTCGTCGTCGACGACGGATGGCCGATCAGCGAGGTTGCCGCCCGCTTCCAGGTCTCCTGGCCCACCGTGAAGCGCTGGGCGGACCGCCACCGAGCGGGCGAGTCCATGCAGGACCGCTCTTCGCGACCGCACCACTCACCGAACAAGACCAGCCCGACGGTCACTCGCCGCTGTATCCAGCTGCGGCTCCGACTCCGAGAAGGACCCGTGCAGTTGGCATGTCGGCTGGGGATCGCGCCGTCGACGGTCCACCGGATCCTGACCGACGCCCACCTGAACCGGCTGTCGCATGTGGACCGCGCCACGGGGGAACCGGTGCGCCGTTACGAGCACGACCATCCCGGCGCGATGCTCCACGTCGACGTGAAGAAGCTCGGCAACATCCCCGATGGGGGAGGCTGGCGCTACGTCGGACGCCGCCAGGGCGAGAAGAACCGGGCAGCTACACCAGGCAAGCTCAGGAGCAAGTACTCCGACCCGTTGATGGGCAAGGCCTACGTCCACACCGTCATCGACGACCACTCCCGCGTCGCCTACGCCGAGATCCACGACGACGAAACCGCCGTGACAGCCTCGGCCGTGCTGGTGCGGGCCGTGGAGTGGTTCAACCGGCGAGGTGTGACCGTCGAGCGGGTGCTGTCAGACAACGGCGGCGCCTACCGATCGCACCTGTGGCGGGATACCTGTCACGAGCTCGGCATCAAGCACAAGCGCACGCGACCGTATCGGCCGCAGACCAACGGCAAGATCGAGAGATTCCATCGGACCCTGGCCGATGGGTGGGCCTACGCCCGCTGCTACACCTCCGAGGCCGAACGACGCGGCGAGCTCGATGGCTGGCTGCACTACTACAACCAGCACCGGCCCCACACCGCCTGCGGGAACCAGCCGCCGTTCTCACGATTGACCAACGTCCCCGATCAGTACATCTAGGCACCGGCCCTGGGCGGGCCCGCGGTGCGTTGCGGCCTGCGTGGGGTCGCCTTGGGACGGGTATGAGAGAATGGCGACCGGTCGATCCGTGCCCACACCGCGGGTCTGCCCGCTGCGCGCCCGCCCACGGGCCGCCGCCGTGACGCCCGCCCGGGACCCCGGGACGCGCCCGCCCCGGGATCCGGGACGGCCGGGGCGCCGCCCGGCGAGGACATCCGAGAGGGCCCGGATCGGTGCGTCGCAGCGGTTCCGCGGGAACGCCCCTGGCGCCCGTGGTCCATCACCGGACTTTCCTGGAGCCCGTCTCCCGGCGCACCCGAGGACGCCCTGCGCGTCGACGGGGCAACGCGGCCGGCGGCGGGCCTGAGTCGCCGCGCGACGGACGGTGTGGACCGCCGCCCGGCGGGAGGTGCTGCCATGGCGGCGGACGAGAGCACGACGCAGGACACCCACGAGACGGCCGAGGGGTCGACGACCCCCGTGGAGGCGACGGAGGAGGAGACCGCGGCGGAGGTCGCCGAGTCCCCCGCGGGGGAGGCCGCCGAGGCCACGGCCGCCCCGGACGTCCGGTTCGACCCCACCAACCCCTTCGCGGTGCCGGAGGGGCTGCTGCCCCTGATCGAGGCGGAGACGGTGGAGCGCCGGCGGCGCCGCCCCGCCGCGGACCCGGTGCCGGAGGGCGCCGCCGACGACGCGCACGCGGACGACGAGGACGACGAGGACCGCCCCGCGGTCTCGCGTCGCCGTCGCCGTCGCCGCCGCGGCACCGTGGACATGGAGCTCGCCGGCGGCGAGGACGGCGACCCCGAGGACACCGTCACCCGCGTGCGCGCCCCTCGCCGGGCCCTGAGCACCGGCCCGGAGGCCGTGCAGGGCGTCAAGGGCTCCACCCGCCTCGAGGCCAAGCGCCAGCGGCGCCGCGAGTCCCGCTCGGGCGGGCGTCGCCGCACCGTCATCACGGAGGCCGAGTTCCTGGCCCGCCGCGAGTCGGTGGATCGGAAGATGCTGGTCCGCCAGCGCGAGCACCGCATCCAGATCGCGGTCCTGGAGGACGGCGTGCTCGCGGAGCACTTCGTCTCCAACACCACGCAGGACTCGATGATCGGCAACGTCTACCTTGGCAAGGTGCAGAACGTGCTGCCGTCCATGGAGGCCGCGTTCGTGGACATCGGCCGCGGCCGCAACGCCGTGCTCTACGCGGGCGAGGTGGACTGGGACGCCGCCCAGCTGGACGGCAAGGCCAAGAAGATCGAGAACGCCCTGAAGTCCGGCGACACCGTCCTGGTGCAGGTGACCAAGGACCCGGTCGGCCACAAGGGCGCCCGTCTGACCAGCCAGATCTCCCTGCCGGGCCGCTACCTCGTGTACGTGCCGGGCGGGACCATGACGGGCATCTCCCGCAAGCTGCCGGACGTGGAGCGCGCCCGCCTGAAGAAGATCCTCAAGGACCACCTGCCGCAGGACGCCGGCGTGATCGTGCGCACCGCAGCCGAGGGCACCTCGGAGCAGGAGCTGCAGAACGACATCAACCGCCTGCGCGTGCAGTGGGAGGGCATCCAGGAGAAGGCGTCCTCCACGAAGACGCTGGCCCCCGAGCTGCTCTACGCCGAGCCGGACCTGACCATCAAGACGGTCCGCGACGTCTTCAACGAGGACTTCTCCGCCATGCTCGTCCAGGGCGAGGCCACCTGGGACAGCATCGAGGCGTATGTGACCTACGTGGCGCCGCACCTGCTGGACCGCCTGCACCACTGGGTTCCGGAGGACCACGACGGCGAGGACCTCTACGCCACGCACCGCGTGGACGAGCAGCTGCACAAGGCCCTCGAGCGCAAGGTCTACCTGCCCTCCGGCGGCTCCCTGGTGATCGACCGCACCGAGGCCATGACCGTGGTGGACGTGAACACCGGGAAGTTCACCGGCTCCGGCGGCAACCTCGAGGAGACCGTCACCAAGAACAACCTGGAGGCGGCCGAGGAGGTCGTGCGCCAGCTGCGCCTGCGGGACATCGGCGGCATCATCGTCATCGACTTCATCGACATGGTGCTGGAGTCCAACCAGGACCTCGTGCTGCGCCGCCTGGTCGAGTGCCTGGGCCGGGACCGGACCAAGCACCAGGTCGCCGAGGTGACCTCGCTCGGCCTGGTCCAGATGACCCGTAAGCGCATGGGCACCGGCCTCGTGGAGGTCTTCTCCGAGGTCTGCGAGCACTGCGGGGGCCGCGGCATCCTCATCCAGGACACCCCCGTGGAGCGGAACAGGTGGGGCCACGAGCACCGCGCCGAGCCGGAGGCCCGCCGGCGGAACAAGCGCCGCCGCGGGACCGAGTCCGGCGAGGGCGGCTCCGCCGAGCCGACCGCAGCGGAGCTCACCGAGGAGGAGCGCCTGCGCGCCGAGCGCGCCGCCGCCGCGCGCACCGCCCTGATGTCCATCGCCAAGGCCTCCGGCAAGGCCGCGGACGAGGAGCCCTCGGAGGACGCCGCCCCGCGGGCCGAGGACGCGCCGGAGGAGGCGGCGGACGAGGTGCGCCCGTCTCCCGCGGGCGACGCCGAGGAGCAGGGCGAGTCCGAGTCCGGCGGCCGTCGCCGCAAGCGCCGGGGCCGTCGTCGCGGCCGCGGGCGCGGTGGGGACGACGCGGCCCGGAGTGCGGAGGAGCAGGACGCCCCGGCCGAGCACCCCGCGGAGGCCGCCGGCGAGCCCGCGCCGGCGGAGGCCGGGGCGCCCGACCCGGCCGAGACTGCGACGGAGGACGCCGACGCCGACTCCGCGTCGGACGCTCCGGCCGCCCAGGCCGAGGCGGACGAGGACGGTCGTTCCGGCGGCCGCCGCCGGTCCCGTCGGCGGGGCGGCCGCCGCGCCGAGTCCCCGAAGGGCTCCGGCGCGCCGGCGTCCGCTCCGGAGGCCTCCGTCGAGGCCGAGCAGGACCCGGAGGAGCCGGCGGGTGCGGCCGAGGCCGAGGAGGCCCTCGCCGCGGAGGAGGCCCCGGCCTCGCCGGAGCCCGCCGCCGTGGTCACCTTCGACGGCGAGCCGGTGGCCGTGCCGCGCCGCCGACGCTCCCGACGGGCCACCAGCGACGGTGTGAGTGCCCCGCGTCCCTCCGGCATGGACGCCCTGGAGGCGGCCGTCGACCGGCGCGCCGAGGACGCCGCCGCGGCGGCACAGCGCTCGCCGGCGACCCCGGCCGCCACGCCGACGGCGGCTCCGGAGCCCGCCCCGGCCCCGGTGGCGGGGGAGGGGCCCGCCGCCGCCGCGCCCCGCCGGCGGTCGCGCCGGGCGGTGTCCGCGGACGGCGCCACGGTGCAGGTGCAGGAGGGCGCCGCCGCCGGCGGCGGCCGCTTCACCGCCCAGGCCGCGCAGGCGGCCCCGGCCGGGGAGACCGCGGCCCCGGTCATGCTCGGGGTGGGCGTCAAGGCCGCGGACATCGTCCGCGGGGAGTGAGCCCGCGCGTCGCCCCGCCCGCGCCGGCGGGGCGACGCGCCGACGGGCCCGCGTTTGGCCCCCGGTGGGGGCACCGAGTATGATGGACACTCGGTGTTCACCCCGCATGCTCCCGCATGTCCCCGAGAGGGACCCGCCGGACCCGGACGCGAAGCGGTCGAGGTGCGGGCGAGTGGAACCGGAACACGTAACCATGCAACGTCGAGAGAAGTGAGTCCACAGTGGTGTACGCGATTGTCCGCGCTGGCGGCCGCCAGGAGAAGGTCTCCGTCGGTGACCTCGTTACCCTTGACCGCGTCCCCGCTGAGGAGGGCGGCTCCGTCGAGCTCCCCGCTCTGATGCTGGTGGACGGGGACAAGGTCAAGGCCGGCGCCGACGCCGCCGACGTGAAGGTGACGGCCGAGGTCGTCTCCCACTCCCGCGGCAAGAAGATCGTCATCGTCAAGTACAAGAACAAGACCGGCTACAAGAAGCGCCAGGGCCACCGCTCGGAGCTCTCCACGGTCAAGATCACCGGGATCGCCTGAGTCGCTGACGCGACCGGCAGACCCCGCAGCTCCCAGAAAGACAGGCAACAGCAATGGCACACAAGAAGGCCGGCAGTTCCTCGAAGAACGGCCGCGACTCCAACCCGCAGTACCTCGGCGTCAAGCGCTTCGGCGGCCAGGACGTCAACGCCGGCGAGATCCTCATCCGCCAGCGCGGCACCAAGTTCCACCCGGGCCACAACGTGGGCCGCGGCAAGGACGACACCCTGTTCGCCCTCTCGGCGGGCACCGTGTCCTTCGGCCAGCGCCGCGGCCGCAAGGTCGTGGACATCGTCGCCGCCGGCGAGTGACCTGCTCGCTCCCGGCATGAGCGCCGGCGCCGCCCCCGTCCAGGAGGCGGCCCGCGCCGCATGACGCCCCGGCGGGGGCGGGTCGCTGCACTCCAGCACCCGCCCCCGCCGTCGTCGTCCCACCCTTCTCCCTCCCCGCCCCGTCCGGTTCCCTTCCGTCAGGAGTCCCCCATGGCCGCCTTCGTGGACCGCGTGGTCCTGCACCTCACCGCCGGCAACGGCGGGCACGGCTGCGTGTCCGTCAAGCGCGAGAAGTTCAAGCCCCTCGGCGGTCCCGATGGCGGCAACGGCGGCAACGGCGGGGACATCACCCTGGTCGTGGACCACCAGACCACCACCCTGCTGAACTACCACCACGCCCCGCATCGCAGCGCGGACAACGGCCAGCCCGGCATGGGCGACCACCGCGCCGGCCGCCACGGCGAGGACGTGGTGTTGCCCGTGCCGGCCGGCACCGTGGTCAAGGACGCGGACGGCAACATCCTGGCCGACCTCGTGGGGGAGGGGGCCTCCTTCGTGGCCGCGGCCGGCGGCCAGGGCGGACTCGGCAACGCGGCGCTGTCCTCCGTGAAGCGCAAGGCGCCCGGCTTCGCACTCCTCGGCCTGCCGGGTGAGGAGCGCGAGCTCATCCTCGAGGTCAAGTCCGTCGCGGACATCGCCCTCGTGGGCTACCCCTCGGCGGGCAAGTCCTCGCTCATCGCGGCGATCTCGGCGGCCCGCCCGAAGGTGGCCGACTACCCGTTCACCACGCTCGTCCCGAACCTGGGGGTCGTCCAGGCCGGCGACGTGCGCTTCACCGTCGCGGACGTGCCCGGGCTCATCCCCGGGGCCTCCGAGGGCAAGGGCCTGGGCCTCGAGTTCCTGCGCCACGTGGAGCGCTGCGCGGCGCTGGTGCACGTGCTGGACTGCGCCACCCTGGACCCGGAGCGGGACCCCCTCTCGGACTTCGAGGCCATCGAGGCCGAGCTCGAGGCCTATGCCGTGGAGCCGGTCTTCTCCCAGGGCGGGGCCGGCGTCGTGCCGCTGAACGAGCGCCCCCGCCTGGTCGCCCTGAACAAGACGGACCTGCCGGACGGCCGGGAGATGGCGGACCTGGTCCGCGCCCAGCTCGAGGAGCGCGGCCTGCGCGTGTTCGACATCTCCGCCCTCGCCCACGACGGCCTCGAGTCCCTGAAGTTCGCCATGGCGGGCCTCGTGGAGGAGGCGCGCGCACGCGAGCCCGAGCCCGAGGAGGCTCCGGTCGTGGAGGTGCCGCGGCGCCGTCGTCGCGGGGACCAGGCCGACTTCACCGTGCGCCGCGAGGAGCGGAACCTGGAGCCGCTGTTCCGGATCCGCGGCGACAAGCCGGAGAAGTGGGTCGCGCAGACGGACTTCCAGAACGACGAGGCCATCGGCTACCTGGCGGACCGCCTGCAGCGCGCCGGCGTCGAGGACGCGCTGTTCAAGGCGGGCGCCCGCCCCGGCGACGCCGTGGTGATCGGCGACGACGCCACGGGCGTCGTCTTCGACTGGGAGCCCACGCTTTCCGCGGGCGCCGAGCTGCTCGCCGGCCCGCGCGGCTCGGACCTGCGCCTCGAGGAGCGCACCCGCGCCACGCGCGCGGAGAAGCGCGCCGAGCAGGACCAGCGCCGCGCCGCCCGCGCGGCCACCCGCGCGGAGATGGAGGCCGAGCGCCGCTCCGGGCTCTGGACCGGCGACCCCGTGGAGGAGGAGGAGCTGGACTGATGGCCCGCCGCCCGAGCACCGTGCACCGCCACGCCACCCCGTCCTCGCGCGGCGCGGAGGACCCCAAGGCCAACCCGGTCCACACCCGCGCGGACATCGGGGCCGCGCGCCGCGTCGTGATCAAGGTGGGCTCGTCCTCCCTGACCACGGGCACGGGCCTGAACACGGACGCGATCGACGCGCTCGTCGAGCTGGTGGCCCGGCTGCGCGGGCGCGGCACGCAGGTGGTGCTGGTCTCCTCCGGCGCCATCGCCGCCGGCTTCCCGGCGCTGGGGCTGAGCCGGCGCCCGAAGGACACCGCCACGCAGCAGGCCGCCGCCGCGGTGGGGCAGAACCGACTGGTGGCCTACTACTCGCAGTCGTTCGCCCGGTTCGACACCACCGTGGCGCAGGTGCTGCTCACCGCCGAGGAGCTCATGCGCCGCGGCCAGTACATCAACGCCCACCGCGCGCTGGCGCGGCTGCTCACGCTGGACGTGCTGCCGATCGTCAACGAGAACGACGCCGTGGCCACGCGCGAGATCCGGTTCGGCGACAACGACCGCCTCGCGGCGCTGACCGCGAACCTCGTGAAGGCCGACCTGCTGGTCCTGCTGTCCGACGTCGACGCGCTCTACACCGGGCACCCCTCGCGGCCGGGCTCCCGGCGGATCGACACGGTCACGGCGGAGACCGACCTGGGCGGGGTGGACGTGCGCACCCCGGGCAGCGCCGGCGTGGGCACGGGCGGCATGGTCACCAAGGTGGACGCCGCCGGGATCGCCGCCACGACCGGCATCCCCACGCTGCTCACCTCGGCGGCGCTGGCCTCCGCCGCCCTCGACGGTGAGGACGTCGGCACCTGGTTCTCCGCGGCGGGGCGACGCCGGACCGCCCGCGCGGCCTGGCTGGGCCTCACGGCGCAGGTCCGGGGCCGCCTCACCATCGACGACGGCGCGGTGGCCGGGGCGATCGACCGCGGCCGGTCCCTCCTCGCGGCCGGCATCACGGCCGCGGAGGGCGACTTCACCGCGGGCGACGTGGTGGAGATCGCCGACGCGCAGGGGACGGTCCTGGCTCGCGGCCTGGCCGCCTATTCCTCGTCGCAGCTGCCGCGGATGCTCGGGCGCCAGACCGCCCAGCTGAAGGAGGAGATCGGTGCCGGCTACGACGGCGTGGTCGTCCACGCGGACGACTGGGTCCGGCTGGCGCCCACGCACTCGGCGTTCCGCTGAGCGGATGCCCCTGGGGTCGATGCCGCCGCCTGGCTACAGTGGGGGGATGACCACCGAGCACACCGAGACCGAGCCCGCCGAGCGCGTCCAGCAGACGCCCACCCCCGAACAGGGGGCGTCGGCGGACGGGCGCCCGGGTGCGGACGTCGTGGCCGAGGTGCGGTCCCGCTCGGCGCGTGCCCGAGCGGCCGCCCCCGAGCTGGCCCGGGCCGGGCGCGAGCGCAAGGACGCCCTCCTGCGCGCGATGGCGGACGCCGTGCGCGCCGCCGCCGCGTCGATCCTCTCGGCCAACGCCGAGGACCTCGCCCGCGGTGAGGAGAACGGCACCTCGGCCGCCATGCTGGACCGCCTGCGCCTCGACGAGCCCCGCCTCGAGTCTCTGGCCGTCGCCCTCGAGGACCTGGCCTCCCTGCCGGATCCGGTGGGCGCCGTCGTCCGCGGCGGGGACCTGCCGAACGGGATCCACATGCAGCAGGTGCGCGTGCCGCTCGGCGTGGTGGGCGCCGTCTACGAGGCCCGCCCGAACGTCACCGTGGACATCGCCGGCATCGCCCTGAAGTCCGGTAACGCCGTCCTCCTGCGCGGCGGCTCCGCGGCGGAGCACACGAACGCGGTCCTCATCCAGGTGCTGCGGGAGGCGCTGCGCGACCAGGGCTTCGAGTCCGACCTGGTGCAGGGGATCGACGACCTCGGCCGCCCCGGCGTGGCCGCGCTGATGTCCACGCGCGGCGCCGTCGACGTGCTGATCCCGCGCGGCGGCCGCGAGCTGATCCAGCGCGTCGTCGCCGAGGCCCGCGTGCCGGTCATCGAGACGGGCGAGGGCAACGTGCACCTGTTCATCGACGCGAGCGCACCCGCGGACATGGCCGTGGACATCGCGCTCAACGCGAAGACCCACCGCACGTCCGTGTGCAACGCGGCCGAGACCCTGCTCCTGCACAAGGACGCCGAGCGCGCCGGCCGCGAGGTGCTGCGCGCCCTCACCCGCGCCGGGGTCCTGCTCCACGTGGACGAGGCCTCCCGCGCCCGGCTCCCCTCCCCGGCGGACTGCGGCCAGGACGCCCGGGAGCCGCAGGCCGCGTCCGACGAGGACTGGGGCCGGGAGTACCTGGACATGGAGATGGCCGTGCGCACCGTGGACTCCATCGACGAGGCCATGGAGCACGTCCGCCGCTGGTCCACCGGCCACACCGAGGCCATCGTCACCAACGACCTCGCGAACGCGGACCGCTGGGTCTCCGAGGTGGACGCCGCGGCCGTGATCGTCAACGCCTCCACGCGCTTCACCGACGGCGGTCAGCTCGGCCTGGGCGCCGAGGTGGGCATCTCCACCCAGCGCATGCACGCCCGGGGGCCCATGGGCCTCGAGGAGCTGACCACCACCAAGTGGGTCCTGCGCGGCGCGGGGCAGGTCCGCCGCTGACGCACGCCCCGGCCCGCGGCCCCCACCGGCTAGGATGGCCGGGAGCCCACGGGCCGGGACCTCGTCCCAGCCCCCGCACCGACGCCCCCGAGGAGCACCCCATGCTGAACTCCGCCCTGGTCCTGGCCGCCGCCGAGGAGGGCCACCACGTCGTCAATGAGCTGCCGATCCCGCCGGTCTGGTTCGGCATCATCGTGTTCCTGCTCCTGATGGCGGGCCTCCTGGCGATCCTGTCCATGCGCTCCGTGGGCCTGCGCCACGCCGAGCCCACCACCGCCGTGCAGCACCACGGCACCCACGGCACCGGCTCCCACAGCGCCGGGCACTGACGTCGCACGCGGGAAGGGCCGTGCCCCCACGGCCGACCCCGCGTCCTGACGCGCCGTCGATGACGTCCGCCACCCGCGACCCCGCCCCGCCCCCCACGTCCCGCCGTCACCGGCTGGGCGTCATGGGCGGCACCTTCGACCCCATCCACCACGGGCACCTCGTCGCCGCGAGCGAGGTCGCCGCGGAGTTCGGCCTGGACGAGGTCGTCTTCGTCCCGACCGGGCAGCCCTGGCAGAAGTCGGACACACGCGTCAGCCCGGCCGAGCACCGGTACCTCATGACGGTGATCGCCACGGCGTCCAACCCGCGCTTCACCGTGTCCCGCGTGGACATCGAGCGCCCGGGCAACACCTACACGGTGGACACGCTGCGGGACATCCGGGCGAAGCGCCCGGACTCCGAGCTGTTCTTCATCACCGGCGCCGACGCGCTGAACCAGATCCTCACGTGGAAGGACGTCGAGGAGCTCTGGGACCTGGCGCACTTCGTGGGCGTCACCCGGCCCGGCTACCAGCTGGAGGACTACGGGCTGAGCGAGGACATCTCCCTCATGGAGATCCCCGCGATGGCCATCTCCTCCACGGACTGCCGCCGCCGCGTGGAGCGGGGCCGGCCCGTCTGGTACCTGGTCCCGGACGGCGTCGTGCAGTACATCAACAAGCACCACCTCTACACCCCGGAGGGAGACCGGCCATGACAACGCCCCACGAGTCCCACCGCCCGGACCCGGACGAGGAGCTGCTGCGCGCCGTCCTCGCCGAGGAGGAGGCGGCCCTCACGGAGGAGCATGGGCGGCGCGATCCCATCAGCCCGGCCGCGCGCACGCGCCTGCGTGGCGGCACGGCGGGGGCCCCGGTGCCCCAGGACCGTCCCTCGGTGGAGGACGTGTACGGCCCCGTCGATCGCCCGTCGGTCGGCCTGCCGGGCGACGCGACCGCGGACGGCTCCGTGACCGGCGCCCCCGGCGCGGCATCGGTCCCCGCTGCGGGGGACGGTTCGCCGGAGGTCTTCATCGGGGCCGACGCCGAGACGCCCGCCGACGTCCAGGCCGGCCGCCGAGGAGCCCGGCCACAGCGCCCTGGCCCAGGGGCTGCCGCGCACCGGGCCGGACACCGCGGAGCTGCGGGCCGTCGCGGAGTCGTCCCCGTGGGGCCGCCTCCACTTGCCCGAGACCACGGGGACCGAGAGCATCGTCCCGTCGGCCGGCCGCCAGTGGGCCGCCGGGGAGACGCCCGCCGCGGCCGAGACCTCGGCGGACGCGGCGCCATCGCACTCACCCGCTGAGCCCTCTGAACCGCTGATCTCCGGGGCCGCGCCCGCGGCCCCTTCCGCGCCGGCCTCCGCCGTCGCGGTCCGCACGCCGCCAAGGAGCACCGTGACCGTTCCCCAGACCACCCTCGACGCCCTGCAGGTGGCCGCCGCCGCGGCCGCGGAGAAGGTCGCCACGCACATCGTGGCGGTCGACGTCGCCGAGCGCCTCGGCCTGACCGACGCCTTCCTGATCGCCTCCGGCGCCTCCGAGCGCCAGGTCAACGCGATTGTGGACGGCATCGAGGAGGACCTGCTCGTGAAGGAGCAGCTGAAGCCCCTGCGCCGCGAGGGCCGCTCGGACGGCCACTGGGTGCTGCTGGACTACGGGCACTTCGTGGTGCACGTGCAGCACCGCGAGGACCGCGAGTTCTACGCCCTGGACCGGCTCTGGAAGGACAGCCCGGCCATCGACCTGGGCCTGCCGGAGGAGGCCACGCGCCCCGACGACGCCCTCGACGCCGCCGCGCAGGACTGATCCGCCGTGAGGCTGGTGCTGCTGCGGCACGGGGAGACCGACTGGAACGCCCTGGACCGGTACCAGGGCCGCACCGACGTCCCTTTGAACGCACTGGGGGAGCGGCAGGCCGCCGCCGCGGCGGCCGGTCCCGTGGGGGAGCTGCTGCGCTCGGCGGAGGACCTCGTGGCCGTGTCCTCCCCGCTGATCCGAGCCCGGCGCACCGCGGAGATCGTCCTCGAGGACGCCGTGGGCGCCGTCGAGCTCGCCGTGGATCCCCGGCTCGTGGAGCTGGGCGGCGGCGAGTGGGAGGGCCTGGACTTCACCGAGATCGGGGCGCGTTGGCCCCATGAGCACCACGCCTGGCGCACCGTGCCGGACCTCGACGGAGGACCCGTGGGCGGCGAGGTGCTGCGGGCCGGCGGCGAGCGCGTGCTGGCCGCGGCCGCCGCGCACGTCCCGGAGGACTGGTCCACGCCGCGTCCGGCGCGGGTGCCCGACGCCCGCACCCTCCTGATCGTGGCCCACGGCGCAGTGATCCGCGCCGCCGCCGGCCTCGCGCTCGCCCTCGAGGGCGCCGACTTCGCGCACCTGGCGCGGGTCTCGAACGCCCGGGCCGTGATCCTGGACGGGACCTTCGCGGGGGAGGGCCCCGGGGCCTGGAGCCTGCTCGGCTACGACGTCTGACGCGGGCCCGCTGAGCCGCCGGGCATGGCCGAGTTGGTGCTGACGTGCAAGGTGGTGTACGATCGTCGAGTTGCCGAGAGGTGGACGGGCCGGAAACGGACCGTGAACCGCGGTGGCATCCCTCGGGGGTATGGCGCAGTTGGTAGCGCGTCTGCATGGCATGCAGAAGGTCAGGGGTTCGAATCCCCTTACCTCCACGAGCACGGAGGCCCGGTCCGCACGGACCGGGCCTCCGTCGTCTCCGGTGAGACGCCGCCCTGAGGTGATGTGGGACGATCCGCCCCTGGCGGCGACCGGGGAGTGCGGCGGAGCACGGTAGCCTGTGGCAGGCGTCACGGCAGAGATCCGCGCACGACGCGCGGCGACCGGCCGCGTCGTGCGGGGCCGGTCGCCCTCGCACCCGCGCCGGTCCCCACGGAAACGAGACCCCCGTGATCAACGATCCCGTCCTGGTGCTCGGCGTGGTGGTGGGCCTGGCAGGCCTCCTCATCGCCCTCGAGTCGTACACCGGTTGGAAGGTGTTCAAGTACCTTCCGGCCTTCGTCCTGATGTACCTCGGCTGCGCCGCCCTGAACACCTTCGGCGTCCTCGGCGACGCCGAGGGCTCCCGCGACGCGCTCAAGGCCACCAAGGACCTCCTGCTGCCGTCCATGATCTTCGTCCTGCTGCTCGGCTGCGACCTGCGCCGCATCGCCAAGCTCGGCCCGAAGCTGCTCCTGACATTCTTCGTCACGGTGCTCTCCATCATGGCCGCGTTCTTCCTGGTGTTCGGCCTCTTCCGCAGCCTGCTGGACGGGCAGGCCCTGGATCCCCAGTCCTGGATCCCCATGGCGTCCCTGCTGGCCTCCTGGACCGGCGGCTCCTCCAACATGGTGGCCGTCAACGACATCCTCCAGGGCCCGGAGAACCTGTTCGGATTCGCCCTGATCACGGACACGGTCGTCTACTCGTTCTGGCTGATGCTGATGTTCTCCTCCGTCGCGGTCGCCGGCGCGTTCAACCGCTGGACCAAGGCGGACACCTCCCGGATCGACGAGCACGCGGCGCGCGTCGAGCACGACGACACGCCGATCACCCGCACCTCGCTGGCCGTCCTCGTCTTCGGGTCGATCCTCGTCGGCGCGCTGTCCATCGAGGCCGGCAAGCTGCTCCCCAAGGTCGGCGACGTCATCAACGGCACCGCGTGGACCATCATCATCGTGTCGATTCTCGGCCTCATCGCGGCCCAGACGCCGCTGGGCAAGGTGGCGGGCTCGTCCGAGGTCGGCTCCCTCATGCTGTTCGTCGTGGTGGGGCAGATCGCCTCGGGGTCGGACTTCTCCGGCATCACGCAGGCGCCCGTCTACCTGCTGATGGGCGTCCTCATCGTGCTGGTGCACGGCGCGATCATGGTCGTGTACGCCAAGCTCGCCAAGGCCGACCTCTTCTCGCTGACGGTCGCGTCCACCGCCAACGTGGGCGGCATGGCCTCCGCCCCGGTCGTCGCCGCCGCCTATGACAAGCGCCTCGTCCCCGTGGGCGTCCTCTTCGCCCTCATGGGCCAGCTGATCGGCACGTTCGCCGGGCTCGGCGGCGGTGCCGTCATGAGGCTCTTCGGATGAGTCCCGCCCCCGGTCAGGCCCCCGTGTCGGTGGCGGCCGTGCGCCGGCATCGCCACCGGGCGCCGCTGCTCCACCCCTTCGTGACGGCCGCCCGCCGCACCGAGGCGGTCGAGTACGTGGTCGTGGAGGTCGAGCTCTCAGACGGCACCGTCGGCCAGGGCTCCGCCGCCGAGACCGTCGCGGTGACGGGGGAGGACGCGGCGTCCATCGAGACCGCCGTGGACGGGGTCTTCGGCCCCGCTCTCACCGGTGCCACGGGCGGGCTGGACGGCCTGCTGGCCCGCCTGCCCGCCCCGGCCCGGGGTGCCACGAGCGCCCGGTCGGCCGTGGACGTGGCCGTGCACGACGCGGTCGCCCGCGCCGCCGGCGTGCCGCTCACGGCGCTGCTGGCCCCGGCGGGGACCGCGGTGAAGCAGACCCTGGAGAACGACATGACGGTGTCCCTCGAGGACCCGGCCACGATGGCCGCCCGCGCCGCCGAGGCGGTGGCCGCCGGGACCCGGATCCTGAAGATCAAGCTGGGCCGGGACGTCGCGGAGGACCGCCGGCGGCTGCACGCCGTGCTGGAGGCCGCCCCACAGGCCCGCCTGCGCCTGGACGCGAACCAGGGCTGGTCGGTGGAGGACGCGATCGCGATCATCTCCGGCATGGAGGACGAGGGCCTGCCCGTCGACCTCGTGGAGCAGCCCGTCGCGGCCGCCGACGTGGCCGGGCTGGCGCGCGTGCGCGCGGCCGTGACCACGCCGATCATGGCGGACGAGGCCCTGTGGTCCTCGGAGGACGCCCGGCGGCTCATCGAGGCCGGCGCCGCTGACCTGTTCAACGTCAAGCTCGCCAAGACCGGCGGGCTCGCCGACGCCGTGGCCATCGCGGACCTCGCGGCCGAGCACGGCATCGGGTGCATGGTCGGCTCGATGATGGAGCCGCGCATCTCGATCGCCGCGGCGGTGCAGCTCTCCCTGGCCCACCCGGCGGTGACCATGGTGGACCTCGACGCCCCACTCTGGTTCGCCTCGGACGCCCCCGCCGGCGGCTACACCCAGGAGGGGGCGGACCTCCGCCTGCTCCCGGGGGAGGGGCTCGCCCTCGAGCGCCTGGACCCGGGGACCGACCCGGTCTGAGCGCCGCCGATTTGCGCGTGCCGCGGCGGCTCGGATACAGTTCTCGAGTCGCCGCGGCGCCCACGGGTTCCGGGGGGCGCCCGATCTCGGGGGTATGGCGCAGTTGGTAGCGCGTCTGCATGGCATGCAGAAGGTCAGGGGTTCGAATCCCCTTACCTCCACGAGCACGAAGGCCCGGTCCGCACGGACCGGGCCTTCGTCGTCACCCGCCGAAGCACGGAAGGACAGTGACCATGGCCCTGGACGTCGACGCCGTTCGGCAGGACTTCCCGATCCTGCGCAGCACCCTCGCGGACGGCCGTCCGCTCGTCTACCTCGACTCCGGCGCCACGAGCCAGCGGCCGCGGCAGGTGATCGAGGCCGAGGTCGAGTTCCTGACCATCTCCAATGCCGCCGTGAAGCGCGGGGCCCACCAGCTGGCCGAGGCGGCCACGGACCGCTACGAGTCCGCCCGGGAGACCGTCGCCGCGTTCGTCGGCGCCACGGATCCCCGCGAGCTGGTGTTCACGCGGAACGCCACGGAGGCCCTCAACCTCGTGGCCTATGCCCTCGGCAACGGCGACGACGCCACGCCCGAGCACCTGCGCGTGCGGGCGGGCGACGAGATCCTCGTGACGGAGATGGAGCACCACGCGAACCTGGTGCCGTGGCAGGAGCTCGCCCGCCGCACCGGCGCGACGCTCCGCCACATCCCGCTGGGCGAGGACTTCGCCCTCGACCTCGTGGACCTCGGCTCCCTCGTGACCGAGCGGACCAAGGTCGTGGCGTTCACCCACCAGTCCAACGTCACCGGCACGGTGAATCCCGTGGCCACGCTGGGGGAGGCCGCCCGGGCCGTCGGGGCGCTGACGGTGCTGGACGCCTGCCAGTCCGTGCCCCACATGCCGGTGGACGTGGCCGCCCTGGGCGTCGACTTCCTCGCGTTCTCGGGCCACAAGATGCTCGGCCCCACGGGCATCGGGGCGCTCTGGGGACGCTACGAGCTCCTCGCCGAGCTGCCCCCGTTCCTGCTGGGCGGCTCGATGATCGAGGTGGTCCACCTGGACCGCTCGACCTACGCGGAGCCTCCCGCGCGGTTCGAGGCCGGCACCCCGCCGATCTCCCAGGCCGTGGGCCTGGCCGCCGCCTGCGACTACCTCTCCGCCCTCGGCATGGACGCGGTGGCCGAGCACGAGCACGCGCTGACCGCCCGTGCGCTGGAGCACCTGGCCGGCATGGACCGCGTGCGGGTCATCGGCGCCCCGGCCGGCCCCGAGCGCTCCGGGGCGGTGAGCTTCGCCGTGGAGGGGATCCACCCGCACGACGTGGGCCAGGTCCTGGACTCCCTGGGGGTGCAGGTCCGCGTGGGGCACCACTGCGCGTGGCCGCTGCACCGGCGCTACGGGGTGCCGGGCACGACCCGGGCCAGCTTCAGCGTGTACTCCACCCTGGACGAGGTGGACGCGTTCGCGGACGGCCTCGCCCAGACCCTCGCCTTCTTCCAGGGATTCGGCCGATGAACCTCACCAGCCTCTACACCGACCTGGTCTTCGACCACGATCGTCATCCGCGGCATGCGGGGCTGCGCGAGCCCTTCGACGCCGAGGTGCATCACGTGAACCCCACCTGCGGGGACGAGGTCACGCTGCGCGTCCGCCTGACGGGGGAGGGCCCCGACGTCGTCGTGGAGGACGTCTCCTACGAGGCCGCCGGGTGCGCGATGAGCCGGGCCAGCGCCTCGATCATGGCCGAGCTCCTGCACGGGCGGCCGGAGGCCGAGGCCCAGGCGGTCTGGGACCACTTCGACCACGTCATGCACCAGCGCGGCAAGGAAGCCGGGGACGAGGAGCTGATCGGCGACGGCGTCGCCCTCGTGGGGGCCGCGAAGTTCCCCGGCCGGGTCAAGTGCGTGCTGTTGCCCTGGAAGGCCTGGCAGGCGGCGTTCGCACAGGCGCGGGCCGCCCGCCGCTGACCTGCCCGTCCGGGGCGTCCAGGGCGGGGGGGAGGGTCTGGTCTGCACGGCGGTGGACCAGTAGATTCACAGCTGTGACCCGGCTGACACCGTGTCGGCCCGTCGCGTCGTCATCGCCCTGCGCGGCGCGCGGACGCGCCCCGCCCCCATCACGGAGGACACCTTGAAGAAGACCACTCCCCGCCTGGCCGCCGCGGCGGCCGGCGTCGCCCTCATCACCGGCCTCGGTGCCGCCCCCGCCTCGGCCGCCACCTGGACCAGCGCCCACGGCGTGCCCTCGGGCCTGTTCGACACCTCGCTCACCTCCGAGGGCCTGCTCGGCTTCTCTCTGGTGGACAACTTCACCGCCGACCAGGTGAAGGTCGTCGTCACCGCCGCGGACGGCACTCAGACGCCCGTCCCGTTCGAGTTCTATGGGGAGAGCGACGGCGGCGTCGTGCTCCTCGAGGACGTGCGGGCCGCCGCCGGCGGCGCCGACCAGCCGTACACCCTCACCGTCGACGCCGCCGGCCAGGAGGCCTTCGGCCTGACCTACACCCCCGGAGCCGGCTACGAGGACGTCGACGCCGAGGACTTCGTGGCGTTCGAGGACTGGGCCACCGTGTCCACCCGCAGCGTCCCCGTTGACGTCGACGGCTGGCTCTACGAGCCGCTCGCCGTGGACGAGGCCGGCAACGCCGCCTCCGGCGTCGCCGCCGTGGTGACCGTCCAGCCGCAGCACGGCACCGTGACCGTGGGCTCGGGCGCCTACCTGTACACCCCCGCCGAGGGCTTCGAGGGCCTGGACACGTTCACCGTGGTGCTCACCTCCGACGGCATCAAGCGCACCGTGGAGTACTCCGCCTACGTCCAGGACATCGAGGGCGAGCAGGGCACGGCCCCGTCCGTCGACGCACCGGTGGCCCCGGCCGAGCCCGTCGAGGAGCCCGCCCCCACCGAGGAGCCCGCTCCCACGGAC
>NZ_JAKRNH010000229.1:0-578 GCF_022346985.1 Micrococcus sp. ACRRV | reverse complement strand
CCCGCATTCTGGCCGGCCAGTACCTCGGATTCGCCGGCATCCTCGGTGCCGCGGTCCTGGTGACCATCGGCGCCGGAGCATTCCTGCCCTCGGCAGCCATCCCGTACTTCGGTCTCATCCCGCTGGGCCTCGGCCTCTGGGCCGCATGGCAGGCCTGGCGCGGAGACGATGACGACGATGACGACGAGGCCAAGGTTGCCGGCAAGAAGGTCGGCGTGTGGACAGTCGCAGGCGTCACCCTTGCCAACGGCGGCGACAACATCGGCGTCTACACCCCTGTCTTCCTCAGCGTGAAACCTCTCGCCGTAGTCGCCTACTGCATCGTCTTCCTCGCGCTCGTCGCGGTCCTGGTGGCCCTGGCAAAGTTCGTCGCCACCCGCCCCCCGATCGCCGAAGTGCTCGAACGCTGGGAGCACGTCCTCTTCCCCATCGTTCTCATCGGCCTCGGCATCGTGATCCTCGTCAGCGGCGGAGCCTTCGGACTCTGACGTAGCGGCAGCGATCCAAACGGCCCCGACCGGGCGCACCCCTCTCGGTTCAGACCGCGACACCTACCTGCAGCCAGTCCTGCGTGATCG
>NZ_JAKRNH010000228.1:0-583 GCF_022346985.1 Micrococcus sp. ACRRV | reverse complement strand
GCCGAGCGCAGCGGGGGCAGCCAGGTGGCGGCGTCGCCGTCGGACTTGGACTGGTTCACGGAGCCCTGCACGGCCAGGAGGTTGAGGGGGTCGTTGCCGAACGCGGCGCGGCGGTCCGCGCTCAGGCCCTGCGCGCCCTTCTGCCAGGCGTCGGAGAGGGAGACCACGTGGTCGATCTGGACCGCTGTCGACGTCCCCGGCCCGCGTTGGAATGCGATCACCTCGCCGGTGTACGGGCCGTGGAGGGTGCCGCTGAGCACGACGCACCCGTTCGTGCCGGCCTTGAGCACCACGTCGGCGAGATCGCGGCGCAGGACATCATTGCGGGTGTCGCAGCCGTTGCGGTCGACGTCCGCCCAGGCGGGGCCGAACTGCTCCCGGCTGTAGCCCGTCTTCGGCGCGCGTCCCTTCACGGGCAACGACTGCAGGGCCGCCAGAGCGGTCCCGTCCGCGGCCGGGGCCTCGGCGGCGGGCGACGACGGCGCGGCCTCCCCGGCGTCGCCGGGCGCGGGTGCGGGCGCGGGTGCGGGCGCGGGGGCCTCCGCGCGGTCCGATACGGGGGCCTCCGCGCGGTCCGGTGTGG
>NZ_JAKRNH010000227.1:0-591 GCF_022346985.1 Micrococcus sp. ACRRV | reverse complement strand
GGGTGGATGTCTCGGTGGGTGGGTGGATCAGAGGATGCCGCCGAGAACGTCCTCGTCCGTCTCGGAGAACGCCGCCTCCTGCTCGGCCAGGTATGCGGCCCAGGCCGCTGTGTCCCAGATCTCGGCACGGGTGCCCGCGCCGATCACCGTGACGTCCCGGTCCAGCCCCGCGTACTGCCGGAGCGGGGAGGGGACGGTGATGCGGCCCTGCTTGTCCGGGGTCTCGTCCGAGGCTCCGGAGAGGAAGACGCGGATGTAGTCCCGCGCCTGCCGGGAAGAGAGCGGGGCCGAACGCAGCTGCTCGTGCACACGCTCGAACTCGGCCGCGCTGAACACGTAGACGCACCGCTCCTGACCTCGGGTCAGGACCAGCCCGTCCGCCAACTCCTCGCGGAACTTGGCCGGCAGGATCAGACGCCACTTCTCGTCGAGCCGGGGGGTGTACGTGCCGAGGAACATCGGCACACCCCCTGACCCGTCGAGGGCCCCTCCCGACCAGAGGCGGGGCCGATCTCTCTTCTGCCCTCCACTTTACCCCACTTCCCTCCACCGACCACCGTTCGCCGCCCGATTCCCGCCCCCGCCCTGGTC
>NZ_JAKRNH010000226.1:0-592 GCF_022346985.1 Micrococcus sp. ACRRV | reverse complement strand
GGTGTGGAGTCCGGGCGGAGGACGTCGGGGCGCGGGCCGTCCAGGTGCGCGGTGCGGGCGGGCTCGCGGCGCACGTGCGGGGCGTCGGCGGCGCGGGCACCGAGCTCGGCGACGGACTCGCCCGCCAGCTCGGCCTCCGGGTCCAGCCAGGCCCACGGCAGCAGCACGAAGCCGCGCTCGGCGGCCCGGGGGTGCGGGAGGACGAGGTCCGGGTGGTCGCTCGTGAGGTCCCCGTAGACGATCAGGTCCACGTCCAGGGTCCGCGCGCCCCAGCGCACGGTGCGGCGGCGGTGGTGGTCCTGCTCCAGCCGGTGGGCCACCCCCAGCAGCTCCCACGGGGAGAGGGAGGTGCGGATCCGCACCACCTGGTTCAGGTAGTCCGGCTGGCCGGGCGGGCCGCCCACCGGCGCCGTCAGCGCCCGCGGGGAGGCCGCCACAGCCTCGATCCCCGGGGTCACCGTGAGCACCGCGACGGCGGCGTCCAGCGTCTCCGACGGGTCGCCCAGGTTGGCCCCCAGGGCGAGCACCGCCGTGACCGGCGAAGACGGGCGGGCGGCGAGCTCCGGCGTCGGGGCGGGGCCCTCCGCGGGGT
>NZ_JAKRNH010000225.1:0-613 GCF_022346985.1 Micrococcus sp. ACRRV | reverse complement strand
GCAACGCCTTCTTCCACGCCCTGACCCCCGACGAGCTGACAGCGCTGGAGGCACTCCTTGGGAAGCTCGACGCCTCACATGCAGCGGACTCGATCAACGTCCCCGGTCAGTACACCTAGACATGAATGGATTCGTCCGCCGAGGCACACCGTGTATGTCTCTTACGCGGGCAAGTCGTATAGTGCCCGCCAGCTCGACTCGTCCCGACTGATCCGCGTGACCCATTGCGCCGGCACCCACGCATTCCGCGGGGCAGCGCCTGGGGCCGGGATCCAGTGCAAGAGCACGTGCGTGCGCGACCACCGCGTCGCCTTCGCATCCACCACCTCATCAGGCAGCCTCACCCGGACGTACGGCTCACGCCGGTACGGGGCACTGCCGATCTCGTCCACGGACTGCCACGCCGGCCCATCGAACACCTCAACTCCGCCTGCAAGCACCAGCCGAGGAAACACCCCCGCGTGGACGGGATAAGCCGCAACCACCATCGCGGGCGCTCAAGCCGCCCCGCGCCCCTGCTGCCCGGACGCCCGGGCGGGCCGCGCCTGCCGACCGCTCGCTGCGCTCCCGGCCGGGCGTCCGGGCAGCATGGGCGCGGGGCGGCTTGAGCGCC
>NZ_JAKRNH010000224.1:0-640 GCF_022346985.1 Micrococcus sp. ACRRV | reverse complement strand
GGGATGAGACCGAAGTACGGGATGGCTGCCGAGGGCAGGAATGCTCCGGCGCCGATGGTCACCAGGACCGCGGCACCGAGGATGCCGGCGAATCCGAGGTACTGGCCGGCCAGAATGCGGGCGGTAGTGCCGCGCTGGCCTGCCCCTCGCGCGAAGAAGAGGGAGAGCACGATGATGTCGTCGATGTTGGTCGCTGCGAACAGGCCCATCGCCTGCAAGACCGAGGTGAGGATCATGCGCCCTCCCCAGCTGCGTCGCATCCGGGAAGCGAGCAGGCGGGATCGATGCACGGGGCGTCTTCGTCCACTGCCAGGGTGGCATCGACCAGTGCCGTCAGCGCCTGCGCCAGGTGCGAATCGGCGATCTCATATCGTGTCCGACGACCCTCGGGCTCGGAGACGACGATCCCGCAATCGCGCAGGCATGCCAGGTGGTTGGACACGTTCGGGCGTGTCAGGTCCAGATCTCGGGCCAGTTCCGCCGGGTAAGCGGGATGGTCGAGCAGGGTCAAGATGATCCGGGATCGAGTGGGGTCGGCCAGTGCACGACCCAGGCGGTTCATCACGTCGAGACGCGAAGCAATAGTCAGCATGGACTGAACTATACAGCGCGAACTGAACACTCGGTCACAGGCGTCAGC
>NZ_JAKRNH010000223.1:0-682 GCF_022346985.1 Micrococcus sp. ACRRV | reverse complement strand
CCCATGAACCCCGCCGCCCCGGCGCCGGCCATCCGCCTCGCGGACGTGAGCGCCGCCTACGACCGCCGTCGCCCCGTGTTCACGGGCGCGGACCTCGTCATCGACGGGCCGGGCCTGGTCCGCGTCCACGGCCGCAACGGCGGCGGCAAGTCCACTCTCATCGAGCTGGTGTCCGGCTACCTGCGCCCGTCGGACGGACAGGTGCGGATCGGCGGCCTGCCCGCCCACGACCCCCGTGCCCATGAGCGGCGCCGCGTGTGCCGCACCGAGCCCGCCCTCTACCCCCTGATGGACGTGCACGACCACGTGGTGTTCGCCAGCCGGTGGGCCGGTGCGGACCCCGCGGAGGGACTGGCTCGGGCCGAGCGCTACGGGCTCGGCCCGTGGATGCACGCTCCCGCCCAGACCCTCTCCACCGGCAACCGCCGCCGCCTCTGGATCGTCCAGTGCACGGTCGGCGCCTTCGACACGGTGGTCCTCGACGAGCCGTTCAACGGGCTCGACGACGAGTCCTCCGCCGTCCTCGCCGCTGAGCTGGCCGCCTGGGCGCGCACCCGCTGCGTCGTCCTCATCTGCCACCTGCCCCCGCCGGGGCTGGCCTTCGACCGGGTGGTCCGCTGGCCCCCGGGACAGGCCGCCGCCGACCCCGCACCCCCCGCCGACCCAGGAGTCCGACCATGAC
>NZ_JAKRNH010000222.1:0-736 GCF_022346985.1 Micrococcus sp. ACRRV | reverse complement strand
GTCTCACGCTCCCCCGTGAGGGTCGTCACGGGGGAGCGTGAGACAATCACCCGTGAGATCAGTGCCGGCGACGTGGTCCACCTGCGGGGAGACGTGCGCCGCGGAGGCTGAGCGCCCGGCCACCGCCGTGGCGCCCCGAGCGAGCGAGGAGGTGGACCCGATGCGGCTGGAGCCCGGTGAGCAGGTGGTCGTCCGCACGCGCAGCCACCCCCGGGTCCTGGTCAGGACGGCCGCCCGGCTGACCGGCACCGCCTTCCTCCTCGGCCTGGCGATGGGCCTGCTCGCCCGCCCTGGCCTCCCCTCCCCGCTGCGCGCCGCCGTGCCGTGGCTGGAGGCCGTCGTCTGGGCCGCGGCCGTGGTGGCCGTGCTCGTGGGGGTCGTCCGCCCGCTGCTGCGCTGGGCCACGCGCGCCACCGTGCTCACGTCCGAACGGCTCGTGCAGCGCCCCGGCCTCGGCGCCGGCCCCGAGGCCGCGATGCCCCTGGTGAGCATCGCCGACGTCCAGCGCCGCCGCCGCGGCGCCTCCTCCGGCGACCTGCACATCCTGTTCCAGGACCCGCTGCGCCAGGTGTACTGGCGCCTGGCGGACGTCCCCGAGGCCGAGCGGTTCGAGCAGGTGCTCGCCGAGACCACCCGGGCGGCACGCGACCGCGCCCGCCCTGCCATGCCCGCCTGGGGAGGAGCACTTTGACCCGCGACACCCACCACGACGCCGTCCCCGAGACCGCCCCCCTGC
>NZ_JAKRNH010000221.1:0-745 GCF_022346985.1 Micrococcus sp. ACRRV | reverse complement strand
GGGGTGGGGGTGGGGGTGCTCTGCTCGCTCACGTGCCCATCCTAGGTCCGCGCACCGCGCGTCGCCGGGCTGGGAACCGCGCCCCCGCTCCGGCAAGATGGGTGAACGTGACCGAAGAGAACACGACCTTCCTCCCGTCCCTGACCATCATCGGCGGCGGCCCCGGCGGCTACGAGGCCGCCCTGGTGGCCGCCAAGCTCGGCGCCCGCGTCACCGTCGTGGAACGCGCGGGGATGGGCGGCTCGGCCGTCCTCACCGACGTCGTCCCCTCCAAGACGCTGATCGCCACGGCCGACTCCATGCGCCGGGTGATGGCCGCCTCGGGCCTGGGCGTGGACCTGGGCGAGGCGCAGCCGCACGCCGACATGCACGCGGTCGACCGCCGCATCCTCGAGCTCGCGGGCCAGCAGTCCTCCGACATCCACCGGGCGCTGGAGAAGCGCGGGGTGCGCGTGGTGATCGGGGACGCCGTGGTCACCGGCCCGCACGAGGTGACCGTGCGCCGGCGCGGGATCGAGGAGGGGGAGGAGCCCGAGGTGATCACCTCCGACGCGATCCTCGTGGCGGTGGGCGCCAGCCCCCGCGAGCTGCCCACCGCCCGCCCGGACAGCGAGCGCATCTTCAACTGGAAGCAGGTCTACGCGCTCCAGGACCTGCCGGAGCACCTGATCGTCGTGGGCTCGGGCGTCAGGGGCGCCGAGTTCGCCTCGGCATACAACCCGCTCGGCGCCCGTGACGCCCGAGC
>NZ_JAKRNH010000220.1:0-753 GCF_022346985.1 Micrococcus sp. ACRRV | reverse complement strand
TGCTCACCATGGTGGACGGGCGGCTCAGGCCGCGAGCCGCCCGTCCACCATGGTGAGCACGCGGTCCGTCGCGCCGAGGAACTCGTGGTCGTGGGTGACCATGAGCGTGGCCACGCCCTCCTGCCGGGTCAGCTCGCCGAGCAGCTCGACGACGGCGGCGGAGCGCTCGCGGTCCAGGGCGGAGGTCGGCTCGTCCACCAGCAGCAGGGCCGGGGCGCCGGCGCCGGCGCCCATGAGGGCGCGCACGATGTTCACGCGCTGGCGCTGGCCGCCGGAGAGCTGGTGCGGGCGCTGGTCGACCTGCCGGCCGAGGTCCACGCGCTCCAGCAGCTCCTGGGCGCGGGCGGCGGCCGCCGTCCGGTCCGCGCGGGTGGACTTCGGGTCCAGGCGGACCACCAGCTCCAGCTGCTCGCGGGCCGTGAGGGACGGCAGCAGGTTCGGCTGCTGGAAGACCACGCCGATCCGGTCGCCGCGCAGTCGGGTCCGCGCGGCGCGGGAGAGCCCGGTCAGCTCGGTCCCGGCTACGGTGACCGATCCGGAGGTCGGTGCGATCAGGCCCGCGGCCACGGCCAGCAGGGAGGACTTGCCGGAGCCGGAGGGCCCGATCATCGCGGTGAACGTGCCGGGGGTCAGGTCCAGGCTCACGCCGTCCAGGGCGCGCAGGGTCCGGCCCTCGCCGTCCGGGTACTCCAGGACGAGGTCCCGCACGGAGAGGGCCGGACCCTGCGCGCCCTGGACGGCGTGAGCCTGGAC
>NZ_JAKRNH010000021.1:0-30002 GCF_022346985.1 Micrococcus sp. ACRRV | reverse complement strand
GGACGGTGGTGCTCACGGGCGGGCCTCCTGGGGGGCGAGGGCGGGATCCTGGTTCAGCACGAGGTGCAGCACGGCCATGCGCACGGACACGCCGTTGGCCACCTGCTCCAGGACGGTGTTCTGCGGGGAGTCCGCGGCGGCGTCGCAGATCTCCAGGCCGCGGTTCATGGGGCCGGGGTGCATGACCAGCGGCGTGTCCAGGCGGGATCCGGACTGGCGGGTCAGGCGCTCGAACCGCGCCGGGTTCAGCCCCCAGAGGCGGGTGTACTCCCCCGCGGACGGGAAGTAGGCCCCGCCCATGCGCTCGGCCTGCACGCGGAGCATCATGACGGCGTCGGGGGCGTCGGCGAGGGCCTCGTCCAGGGAGTAGGTCACCCGGGCCGGCCAGGAGGCCACGCCCACGGGCAGCAGCGTGGGCGGGGCGGCCAGCGTCACGCGGGCGCCCAGCAGCGTCAGCAGCCACACGTTGGAGCGGGCGACGCGGGAGTGCAGGATGTCGCCCACGATCACGACGTGCATGCCGGTGAGGTCGGTGCCCGTGGGGGCGACGCCGTCGTGGGCGGCCAGGTGGTGGCGCAGCGTGAAGGCGTCCAGCAGGGCCTGGGTGGGGTGGGCGTGGGTGCCGTCGCCGGCGTTCACCACGGCGGAGTCCACCCAGCCGGAGGCCGCCAGCTGGGCCGCCGCGCCGGAGGACCAGTGGCGCATGACGATCGCGTCCGCGCCGATGGCCTCGAGGGTCTGCACGGTGTCCTTCAGGGACTCGCCCTTGGACACGGAGGAGCCCTTGGCGGAGAAGCTGATGACGTCCGCGGAGAGGCGCTTGGCCGCGGCCTCGAAGGAGATGCGGGTGCGGGTGGAGTCCTCGAGGAAGAGGTTCACCACCGTGCGGCCGCGCAGGGAGGGCAGCTTCTTCACCTCGCGCGCGTTGACGGCCGCCATCTCCTCGGCGGTGTCCAGCACGGCGAGGGCCTCGGCGCGGGTCAGGTCCGCGGTGTCGAGCAGGTGGCGCACGGCTCAGGCCTCCCTCGGGGTCTCCGCGGGGGCGTCGACGATGCGCACCGCGTCCTCCGGGACCTCGCCCGAGCCGTCCGGCCCGTCGACCTCGGTGAGGCGGACCTGCACACGCTCGGCGGTGGAGGTCGGAAGGTTCTTGCCCACGAAGTCGGCGCGGATCGGCAGCTCGCGGTGCCCGCGGTCCACGAGCACGGCCAGGCGCACGGCGGCCGGGCGGCCCAGGTCCGCGAGGGCGTCCAGGGCGGCGCGGATGGTGCGCCCGGAGAACAGGACGTCGTCCACCAGCACGACGACGGCGCCGTCCAGCGGGTGATCGGGCAGCCGGGTGGGCGCGGGGGTGCGGGCGGTGCCGCGGCGGAGGTCGTCCCGGTAGAGGGTGACGTCCACCTCGCCCACGGCGGAGACCGGGTCGAAGGCCGGGTCGATGCGGTGGAGGACGGCCGCGAGGCGGCGGGCGAGCGGCACCCCCCGGCGCGGGATGCCCATCAGGACGAGCCCCTCGGGACCCTTGTTGGACTCGAGGATCTCGTGGGCGATGCGCGTCAGCGCCCGGTCGATCTCGGGTGCGGTCAGCACGGTGCGTGCAGCACGAGGTGCGGCGGGGATCCCTCCCATGCCGGCGCCTCCTTCCCCGCCTCACAGGACGGTCGTTAAAGGATGCGGTCTGCGTGCGTCGCCGGTCCGGCCGGACGGGCGGCGGCACGCCTCGACTCTATCAGCGCGGACCGGGGCCCCGTCGTGGATGACGGGGCCCCGGTGCGGCCTGGCGTGGCGGGTGCGGCTCAGGCGAGCAGGGTCGGCTTGACCTGCTGGAGCCGGCCCAGGAGCCCGTTCACGAACTCCGGCGACTCGTCCGTGGACAGGGCGGCGGCCAGGGCCACCGCCTCGGACACGGCGACGGCGTCCGGGACCTCGTCCTCGAACAGCAGCTCCCACGCGCCCACCCGGAGGATGGCGCGGTCCACGGCCGGCATGCGGTCCAGGGACCAGCCGCGCGAGTACGAGGTCAGGGCCTCGTCGACCCGCTCCTGGTCCGCGACGACGCCCTCGACGAGCCGCTGGGTGTACGCGTTGACCTGCAGGTCGGTGCTCTCACGGCGGGTCCGGATGCCCTGCAGGACGTCCGTGCCCCGCTGCTCCGCCTCGAAGAGGATCTCCACGGCGCGCTGCCGGGAGCGGCTGCGCGCCGTGGTCCCCCGCTTGGCGTCGGAGGCGGAGGGGGTGTCAGTCATTGACGCGGCCCAGGTACTCGCCGTTGGTGGTGTTCACCTTGACGCGGGTGCCCTGCTCCACGAACAGCGGTACCTGGATCTCGGCGCCGGTCTCCACGGTGGCGGGCTTGGTGCCGGCGGAGGAGCGGTCGCCCTGCAGGCCCGGCTCGGTGTAGGTGATCTCCAACACCACGGAGGCGGGCATCTCGAGGTACAGCGGCGTGCCCTCGTTCATGGCGATGACCACCTGGGTGTTCTCCAACATGTACTTGGCGGCGTCGCCCACGACGGCGGCGGGCACCGTGATCTGGTCGTAGTCCTTGACGTCCATGAAGACGTAGTCCTCGCCGTCCTGGTACAGGTACTGGTAGTCCGAGCGGTCCACGGTGGCGAACTCGACCTTGGTGCCGGCGTTGAAGGTCTTGTCCACGACCTTGCCGGAGGTGATGTTGCGCATCTTGGTGCGCACGAAGGCGCCGCCCTTGCCCGGCTTCACGTGCTGGAACTCGATGACGTTCCAGAGCTGGCCCTCCAGGTTGAGCACGGAGCCGTTCTTGATGTCGTTGGTCGTGGCCACTCGTCTTCTCCCGATCTCGTGCGGGCCGCGCCGGCCCGCTGCATGCGTCTGTTCAGTGTGCGCCGGCCATTCTACCGGCGCGGCTCACTCGGCGATCTCCTGGTAGGCCGCGAACAGCAGGGACCCGTCCGGGATGTCCACCGTCGTCGGGCGGGCGAGGCCGTCGAGGAGGACGAAGCGCAGCTGGTCGCCGCGGTTCTTCTTGTCCCGCTTGATGCCCTCGAGCAGCGTCTGCCAGCGGTCGCCCCGGTAGGAGACGGGGAGCCCGAGGGACTGCAGGACGGACCAGTGGCGGTCCGCGGTGGCGTCGTCGAGCCGGCCCAGGGAGCGCGCCAGCTCGGCGGCGAACACGAGGCCCACGGACACGGCCGCGCCGTGCCGCCACTGGTAGCGCTCGGCGTGCTCGATCGCGTGGCCGAGGGTGTGCCCGTAGTTGAGCGCCTCGCGGGGGCCGGCCTCGCGCAGGTCGCCGGAGACGACTTCCGCCTTCACCCGGACGGCGCGCTCGATGAGCTCGCGCAGCACGGCCGAGTGGGGGTTCTGCGCCTGCTCCGGCGCCTCCTCGATCAGCTCGAGGATGCGCGGGTCGGCGATGAAGCCGCACTTGACGACCTCGGCGAGGCCGGAGACCAGCTCGTTGGAGGGCAGGGTCAGCAGCGTGTCCAGGTCGGCGAGCACGCCGGCCGGCGGGTGGAAGGCGCCCACGAGGTTCTTTCCCTCGGCGGTGTTGATGCCGGTCTTGCCGCCCACGGCGGCGTCGACCATGCCGAGCAGCGTCGTGGGCATGTGCACCACGCGGATGCCGCGCAGCCAGGTGGCGGCCACGAAGCCCGCGAGGTCGGAGACGGCGCCGCCGCCCACGGAGACGATCGCGTCCGAGCGCGTGAAGTCGTTCTGGCCGAGGACCTGCCAGCAGAAGCCGGCGACCTGGAGGTGCTTGCCCTCCTCGGCGTCCGGGATCTCCGCGGTCAGGGAGACCAGGCCGGCGGCCTCGAGGTCGTTCTTGACGACGTCGCCGGTGGCGCGCAGCGCGCGGGGGTGGATCACCAGGACGCGGCGCACCTGGGGGCCGAGCACGGCCGGGAGGCGCCCCAGCAGTCCGCGTCCGACGACGACGTCGTACCCGCCGCCGGCCCGGTTCTCCGGGCCCCCCGCGACGGGGATCACGGTGACGTCCTGCTCGGGTGCGGCGGCGGAATGCTCCGCGATGGGGTCGGACTGGTCCGGCTGGTGCTCCGTCATGGGCGGGTGTGCCTCCTCGGCAGGGTGGGGATCGCCTCCACGATACGCGAGGCGATGTCGCCGGGCCGGTGGCCGGTGCCGTCCAGGGTGAGGTCGGCGACCTCGGCATAGAGCGGGGCGCGCTCGGCGAGGACGGCCTTCCACCGTCCCGCGGGGTCTCCCGCGAGCACCGGGCGACCGGCCCCGCCGCCGAGCCGGCGCAGCGCCTCCGGCTCCGCCACCTGCAGGCTGACGACGACCGCGCGTGGATCCGCGAGGCGGGCGCGGGTGGCCGCGGAGAGCACGGCTCCCCCGCCGCAGGCGAGGACGCAGGGGGCCGGGTGGGCCAGCACGTGGGCGATGACACGCTCCTCCTGGCGCCGGAACTCCGGCTCCCCCCGGGAGGTGAAGTAGGCGGGGATCGAGCCGAAGGCGTCCTCGAACAGGGCGTCGGAGTCCACGAAGACCCGCCCCGTGGCCTCGGCGAGGGCCCGGCCGACGG
The DNA here is from genome assembly GCF_022346985.1 of Micrococcus sp. ACRRV. Classification (NCBI taxonomy): domain Bacteria; kingdom Bacillati; phylum Actinomycetota; class Actinomycetes; order Micrococcales; family Micrococcaceae; genus Micrococcus; species Micrococcus sp. ACRRV. The sequence goes on along the minus strand of NZ_JAKRNH010000021.1, from coordinate 25,477 downwards.
TGGTCTTGCCCGCGCCCATCGGCCCCACGAGGACGACGACGGGACCGGGGTCCCGGCTCGTCTCGGCCAGGCGGCCGTCGAGCCCCCGGACCATCGCCTCCCAGGAGGGGACCCCGTCCGTGGGGGCCGGCTGCGCGCTCACTGCAGCGGGTCGCCCATGTGGTCGGCGGCGGGCTGCTCGGCGGGCGCGTCCGGCAGCGCGGGCAGCGCGGCCGTGAAGGCCTCCATGTTCCGGCGGGTCTCCGCCACGGAGTCGCCGCCGAACTTCTCCAGGACGGCGTCCGCCAGGACGAGCGCCACCATGGCCTCGGCCACGATGCCGGCGGCGGGCACGGCCGCGACGTCGGAGCGCTGGTGGTGGGCGGTGGTCTCCGCCCCGGTGGCCACGTCCACGGTGGGCAGGGCGCGCGGGACGGTGGCGATGGGCTTCATGGCGGCGGAGACGCGCAGCAGCTCGCCCGTGGACATGCCGGCCTCGATGCCGCCGGCGCGGTCGCTCGTGCGGCGGGGGCGCCCGTCCGCGCCGCGGGCGATGCCGTCGTGGGCGGCGGACCCGCGCCGGGACGCCGTGGCGAAGCCGTCGCCCACCTGGAAGCCCTTGATGGCCTGGATGCCCATGAGCGCGCCGGCCAGGCGCGCGTCGAGCCGGCGGTCCCAGTGCACGTGGGAGCCCAGGCCGATCGGCACGCCGTAGGCCAGGACCTCGACGACGCCGCCGAGGGTCTCGCCCTCCTTGTGGGCCGCGTCCACCTCGGCGACCATCGCGGCGGAGGTCTCCGGGTCGATGCAGCGCACCGGGTCGGCGTCGAGCCGGTCCTGGTCCTCCGGCACGGGGAACGCGTGGGGCTCGGGCAGGGCGGCCTCGCCGAAGGCGACGGTGTGAGAGACGATCCGCACGCCCAGCTCCGCGAGGAACGCGCGGGCGACCGTGCCGAGGGCCACGCGTGCGGCGGTCTCCCGGGCGGACGCGCGCTCGAGCAGCGGGCGGGCCTCGTCGAAGCCGTACTTCTGCATGCCGGTGAGGTCGGCGTGGCCGGGCCGCGGGCGGGTGAGCCTCGCGTTGCGGGCCAGGCCCGCCAGCTCCTCTTCGGGCACGGGATCCGCGGCCATGACCTGCTCCCACTTGGGCCACTCGGTGTTGCCCACCTGGATGGCCACGGGCGAGCCGAGGGTGAGCCCGTGGCGGATGCCGCCGAGCACCGTCACCGCGTCCTGCTCGAACTTCATCCGGGCGCCTCGCCCGTAGCCCAGGCGACGGCGCGCGAGCGCGTCCTGGATCTCCTGCGTCGTGACCGGGATCCCGGCCGGCAGTCCTTCGACGATTCCTGTGAGCGCGGGGCCGTGAGACTCGCCCGCTGTCAACCAGCGCACCATGGCGTGCAGTCTCTCACGGGCGGCGCCGGCGGAGCCGGCATGTGACCCGCGCCGGCGGTCAGCGGCCGGGCAGCCCTAGCGCCCGGGACGCGGCGGCGGTGACCTCCGCCCAGTCCGGCTCCACCCCGCCCGCGGCCCGGCGCGGGCGCTCGGTGAACAGGCGCACCTGTTCGACCCCCTGGTGGAGGAGCATCGACAGCCCGGAGGCCACCCCTCCCCCGGCGGCCGACCAGGCGCGGGCGATCGCCGACGGCCACGGGTCGTAGGCCGCGTCGAGCAGCGGGGGCAGCACACCGGCGGGGACCTTGTCGGCGAGCGGGTCGGCGGCGCGCGGCGGCAGCGTGGCCACCACGGCGCGCAGGTCCGCGGCCTGCCGCACCAGTGCGTCCTGCGCCTCCACGCGCACCCCGAGGCCCAGGCGGTCGGCGAGGGCGACGACGTCCCGGGCCCGGCCGGCGTCGCGCACCCCGAGCACCACCGTCTCGGCGCGCAGCAGGGACGCGGCCGCCACCGCGGCCGTGGCCGTCCCGCCGTTGCCGAGGATCCCCACGGCCCCGCCGCCGGCCCCCGCGTCGAGGCCCCGCTCCGCCAGGGCCCGGACGATCCCGTCCACGTCCGTGTTGTGCGCCAGGAGGCTGCCCGGATGGTCGGGGTGGTCCCTCACCAGGGTGTTGGCCACGCCGAGCTCCCGCACGCGCGCGGAGAGCTCGTCCGCCAGAGGGACGACGGCGGGCTTGAGAGGCATGGTGACGGACACGCCCAGCCAGTCGCCGCCCGAGGGCCCGGCGGGCCTCGCCGCGGAGCCCGGGGCGCCCAGCCGGGCCGCCAGCCACGGGCCGACCTCCTCCTCCCCGAGGTCCGCGCGGCCGTAGTCCACGTCCAGGCCCAGCGCCCGGTAGGCGGCCGAATGCAGCACGGGAGAGAGCGAATGGGCGATCGGACGGCCCAGGACGGCCGCCCTGAACGTCGCACCGGCCATCAGCACACCCCCGGGTTCTGCGCGCAGTACCGGCGGAACTCCTCCTGATGCACGCTGTGCTCCTCGTAGGTCCGGGAGAACTCCGTGTGGCCGGTGGCGATGTCCGTGGTGACCCAGTACAGGTCCTCCGACGGCTCCGGGTGGACGGCCCCCTCGATCGCGGCGTCCGAGGGCATGCCGATCGGTCCCGGGGGGAGTCCGGTGTGCTGGTAGGTGTTGTACGTGTTCGACTCGTCCGCGCGCTGCGCGGCGCTGAACTGGAGGTTGCGCCGGCCCAGGCCGTAGTTCACGGTGGAGTCGACCTGGAGCAGACCGCGGGTCTCGGCGTCAGGGTCGTTGAGCCGGTTGTCGATGACGCCGGCCACGCGCGGATAGTCCTTCGGCAGCGCCTCCGCCTCGAGGATGGAGGCGATCGTGACGATCCGCTGCTGCTCCGCCGGGTCCGTGACGCCCTGGGCGCGCAGGTGGGCGAGTCGGGGCTTCACGAGCTCGGCGAGGACCTGCTCGGCGTCGGCGCCGACCGGCGGGTAGTACTCCCCCGGATCCAGCCACCCCTCGAGGGAGGGGGCCTGCTCCGGCACGCCGTAGCGCGTCGGATCCTCGGCCGCCGCCTCGAAGTCGGCGCGCGGCAGCCCGGTGGACTGGGCGAGCCCGTCCAGCACCTCGCTCAGCCACCGGCCTCGGCCGACGACCACGTAGTGGGAGGCGCCCTCCGCACGGCCCTGCAGCACGGCCAGGGCGTCCGCCGCGGGCATCTGCTCCCGCAGGACGTACTCGCCCGCGCCGATCGAGGTCTGCCCCGAGTCCTCGGCCGCGTCGAGCACGGCCCGGTCGGAGGCCACGATGCCGCGCTCGTCCAGGCGGGCGGCCACGGATGCGAGGTCCTCCCCCGGCTCGACCGTGAAGGTGACCCGGTCGCCGGACGCGGCCTGGCGATCGGCCGGGCGGGAGAACAGAACCACCAGGAGGGCGGCGACCAGCACCACGGCCAGCGCCGCCACGGCGAGGACCACGGCCCCCCGCGGACGTTCGACCGCCAGGTTCCGGCCGATCGCGCGCAGCCGGTGCGAGCCCCCGGTCCGGACCCTCGGGCGCCGCGCGCGCCCCACGGGGCGCGGCGGAGCCGGCTGCCGCTCGACTCGTTCGGGCTCGGGCTCGGGCTCGTCCTCGCCGTGGTCCACGAACCCGAAGACGTCGAGGTCGTCGTCGGTCTCGTCCTCGCGCCAGGGGGGCGGCGGGGGCGCGCTCATGCGCGGGCCTCCGCGACGGTGATCCCGGCCCAGGCGCCGCGGCGGCGCTGGACCTCGAGGGCGTCCTGGAGGAGCTCGACGGCGGCGGCCTGGTCGATCACGCCGCGGCTGTCCTTCACCGTGCGGCCGGCGCGGTGGAGCGCCGCCTGCGCGCTGACGGTGCTCAGCCGCTCGTCCACGAGCCGCACCGGGATCGGCGTGCCGGCCTCGGCCACCAGCGCCTCGATCGCCGCCGCGTACTCCACCGCGTCCTGCGTCGACGGGGTGTGCTCCCCGCGCAGGTTGCGCGGCAGCCCCACGTAGACGGCCACCGCGTCCAGCTCGCGCGCGCGGTCGAGCAGCTCGGCGTGGTCCCGCCGCTGCCGCGCGTCACGCCGCAGCGTCTCCACGGGCGTGGCGATCAGGCCGTCGGGGTCGGACGCGGCCAGGCCGACGCGGGCCCTGCCCACGTCGACCCCCAGGACCCGCCCCCGCACGGCGGCCTGCGCGCTCACGCGTCCCGCACGGCGTCGAGCACGGCGTCGAGCGCCGCGGCGACCGCGGTGACGTCCTGCCCGCCGCCCTGTGCGACGTCGTCCTTGCCGCCGCCCCCGCCGCCGAGGGCGGCCGTGGCGAGCTTGACCATGGCCCCGGCCTTGAGCCCGGCGCCGCGGGCGGCCTCGTTGGTCGCGACGACGACCAGCGGCCGCCCCTTGGCCTCGCCCGTCAGGGCGACGAGCACCGGCGTGCCCGCCGCGTTGCCTCCGGCGGACTCGATGCGCGAGCGCAGGCCCAGCACGAGGGAGCGCAGCTGGTCGCCGGCGACCTCGCCCGCGTGGTGGGCGAGCACCTTGACGGACGCGCCGGACGTCGTCGTGACGTCCTGGGCCTGCGCGGCGAGGGTGCCGGCCTGGGCCTGAAGGGCCTTGGCCTGGAGGTCGGCCACCTGCTTCTCGGCCGCCTTGAGCCGGTCCATGGTGGCGGTGATGCGGTCCTTGAGCTGGTCGGCCGGCGCCTTGAACATCTCCGAGAGGTCGGAGACCAGGGTGCGCTCGGCGGCCAGATGGCGGAACGAGTCCAGGCCGACGAGGGCCTCCACGCGGCGGTTGCCCGAGCCGACGGACTGCTCGCCGAGCAGCGTCAGGGAGCCGATCTGGGCGGTTCGGCCCACGTGGGTGCCGCCGCACAGCTCGCGGGACCACGCCCCGTTGATCTCCACGACGCGCACACGGTCGCCGTACTTCTCGCCGAACAGGCTCATGGCGCCCATCGCGCGGGCCTCGTCCAGGGACATCTCCTGGGTCAGGACCTGGTGGTCGTCGCGGATCGCGATGTTGACGACGTCCTCGATCTCGGAGCGCGCCATCGCGGAGACAGCCTCCGCCCAGCGGAAGTCGAAGCGCAGGTAGCCCTCCTTGTTGAAGGAGCCGGACTGCGTGGCCTCCGGGCCGAGGATCTGGTGGAGGGCGGCGTGCACCAGGTGGGTGCCGGAGTGGGCCTTCTCGCCGTCCAGGCGACGCTGCAGGTCGATGCGGCCCACGGCCTCGGCGCCCACGGGCACCTCGCCGTCGAGCACCTTCACGCGGTGCACGGACAGGCCCTTCACGGGCGCCTGGACGTCGAGGACCTCGAGGGAGAAGCCGTCGCCGGTGATGACGCCGGTGTCCGCGGCCTGGCCGCCGGACTCCGCGTAGAACGGCGTGGCGTCCAGGACGAGCTCGAGCTCCGTCCCGGCGCCCGCGGACGCGACCTCCTCGCCGTTCTGCAGCAGGCCGCGCACCACGGACTCGGTGGTGTGCTCGGTGTAGCCGGTGAAGTGGGTCTGGCCCTCGGCGCGCAGGCGCTGGTACACGGCGGTGTCCGTGTGGCCGGACTTCTTGGCCTTGGCGTCCGCACGGGCGCGGTCGCGCTGCTCGGCCATGAGGGCGTGGAACCCGGCCTCGTCCACGGCGACGCCGGCCTCCTCCGCGATCTCCAGCGTCAGCTCGATCGGGAAGCCGTAGGTGTCGTGCAGCTCGAACGCGTCCGGGCCCGCGATGCCGCCGCCCGCCGAGCGTGCCTGGCCCACCGCGGCGTCGAGGCGCGCGGTGCCCGCGGCGATGGTGCGCAGGAACGCCTTCTCCTCGGCGTAGGCGATCCGGGAGATGCGCTCGAACTCGTCCGCGACGACCGGGTAGGTGCCCTTCATCGCGTCCCGGGAGACCGGCAGCAGCTCGGGGAACACGGGCTCGGTGACGCCCATGAGGCGCAGGGCGCGGACGACGCGGCGGATCAGGCGGCGCAGCACATAGCCGCGGCCCTCGTTGCCGGGACGCACGCCGTCGCTGATCAGCATCAGGGCCGAGCGCACATGGTCGGCCACCATGCGCAGGCGCACGTCGTCCTCGTAGTGCGGGTCGGCCGGGTCCTCAGTGGAGGTGTAGGACTTGCCGGCCAGCTCTGCGGCGCGGTCGAGCACGGGGCGGACCTGGTCCGTCTCGTACATGTTCTCCACGCCCTGGAGGATCATGGCCAGGCGCTCCAGGCCGAGGCCCGTGTCGATGTTCTTGTGCTCGAGCTCGCCGGCGACGTCGAAGTCGTACTTCGAGCGCACCTGGGAGAGGCGGTACTGCATGAACACGAGGTTCCAGATCTCGATGTAGCGGGTGTCGTCCGCCTCCGGGCCGCCCTCGACGCCGTACTCGGGGCCCCGGTCGTAGAAGATCTCCGAGCAGGGGCCGCCGGGGCCGGGCTGGCCGGTGTTCCAGTAGTTGTCCGCCTTGCCCATGCGCTGGATGCGCTCCGGGCGCACGCCGACGTCCTCGCGCCAGATGCGCGCGGCCTCGTCGTCCTCCTCGTACACGGTGACCCAGAGGCGCTCCGGGTCCAAGCCGTAGCCGCCGTCCTCCACGGACGTGGTCAGCAGTTCCCAGGCCATGGGGATGGCCTTCTCCTTGAAGTAGTCGCCGAAGGAGAAGTTCCCGCACATCTGGAAGAAGGTGCCGTGGCGGACGGTCTTGCCGACCTCCTCGATGTCCGCGGTGCGGATGCACTTCTGCACGCTGGTGGCGCGCGGCGACGGCGGGGTCTGCTCGCCCAGGAAGTACGGGATGAACGGCACCATGCCGGCCACGGTGAACAGCAGCGACGGGTCCGGCGAGACCAGGGAGGCCGAGGGCACGACCAGATGGCCCTGCTTCTCGAAGTAGGCCGTCCAGCGGCGGGCGATCTCGTGGGACTTCATGCGTGCGGATCCTTCCGGGCGGAGGAGGGGGTGGCGGTCGTGTCGGGGGTGTCGAGGGTCTCGCCCTCGATCGTGTCCCGCGGCGGGCCGATCAGCTGGCTCACCCACGGCGGGGCGTCGGCGCGCAGGCGCTCCGTGAACGCCTGCGCGCTCTGGGCGAGCGCTTCGGCGGCGGCGTCGCCGACGGCCTGGCCGGCGGAGCGGCCCAGACGGGTGGGGTCCAGGGTCTCCTGCAGGCGGCGGCCCGCCTCCTGGTCCACGGCGCGGCGGCCGGACTCGACCGCGCGGTGCGCGATCCAGCCCGCGGCGGTGCCGGCGCCGACCAGCAGCAGCGAGGTGATCCGGGACATGGCGGTGCCTCCTTCACGACGGGCGGATACCCGCCCCACCTTACCGTCCGGCGAGCGCCGCCCCGGCTGCGGCGAGCGTGCCGCCGAGCCCGAGGCCCTCCGTCGTCACACGCCGGAGGCCCGGCCCCCTCGACGGGTGACCGGGCCTCCGGGACGCGCGCGGCGTCGTCGTCCGGGGCGAGCCCCGGGGGGACGGATCAGCGCGCGTAGTACTCGACCACGAGCTGCTCCTCGCAGGTCACGGGGACCTCGGAGCGCTTCGGGCGACGGGTGAGGGTGGCGCGGAGCTTCTCCATCTCCACGGTCAGGTAGCCCGGGGTGGCGGGCAGGACCTGCTGGTGGGCGCCGGCGGCGGCGAGCTGGAACGGCACCATCTTCTCGGAGCGCTCGTGCACGTGGATCATCTGGCCCTCCTTCACGCGGAACGAGGGGATGTCCACGCGCTTGCCGTCCACCATGATGTGGCGGTGCACGACGAGCTGGCGGGCCTGCTGGATGGTGCGGGCGAAGCCGGCGCGCAGCACGAGGGCGTCCAGGCGCATCTCGAGGAACTCGACCAGGTTCTCACCGGTCAGGCCGGCGGTGCGCTTGGCCTCCTCGAAGTAGCGGCGCATCTGCGCCTCGCGGATGTTGTACTGGGCGCGCAGACGCTGCTTCTCCTTCAGGCGCACCGCGTAGTCGGAGTCCTGCTTGCGGCGGGCGCGGCCGTGCTGACCGGGGCCGTACGGACGGCGCTCCATGTACTTCTCGGCCTTGGGGGTCAGGGCGATGCCCAGAGCACGGGAGTGGCGCACCGTGCGGCGCGTGCGGAGGTTGCCGGACATGGCGATCTCGCTTCCTATTCGACGTGCGGCACTGTTCGGGTTTGTCTCCGCCGCCGGTCGAGCGCCGCGCACGGGGCACGGCTCAGGGCGTCGGAACCTGGCCTCCGCGGTTCCTCGGAGAGCTGAGGGGCGTGCCGCCGCCCGTCATCCACTGATGCGCTGCGCTCCCCGCCCTCGCCGGGCACGCGTGTGCCCGCGCAGGAGACCTGCGGGTGAGGCGGGGGGATCCGTCCGGTGGCGCAGCGCCTGCCAGACAGCGGGCAAGTCTAGCAGACGCCGACGGCCCCCGTGGTCAGTCGGCCGGTCACCTGCTCCACCGAGCGCAGCCCCGTGCCCACGATCCGCACGTGCTCCACCGGGAACCCGGCGTCGGAGAGCCGGTCCACCGTCGACTGGGCATGCGCGTAGTCGGGAACGGTGGACAGGACGGCGTAGGGGGCGGCGGACGCGGACATTCCGCTCAGTCCCCCCGGATGATCCGGCGCAGCGCCTCCACCTGTGGGCCCAGCTGCCGCTCGTGGCCGATCGGCTTGGGCCGGTAGTAGTCGCGGCCCACCAGCGGGTCCGGGGCGTACTGCTGTCGCGCGACGGCGTGCGGCTCGTCGTGGCTGTAGACGTACCCCTGGCCGTGGCCGAGGGCCTTCGCCCCCGGGTAGTGCGAGTCCCGCAGATGAGCGGGGACCACACCCGTTCCCCCGGCCCGCACGTCGGCGATCGCCTCGTTGACCGCGGTGTAGGACGCGTTGGACTTGGGCGCGGTGGCCAGGTGCGTCACGGCCTGGCCGAGCACGATCCGCCCCTCCGGCATGCCGATCAGCTGCACCGCCTGCGCGGCGGCCACCGCGGTCTGCAGGGCGGTGGGGTCCGCCATGCCCACGTCCTCGGATGCCGAGATGATCAGCCGCCGGGCGATGAACCGCGGGTCCTCCCCCGCCTCCAGCATGCGGGCGAGCCAGTGCATCGCCGCGTCCACGTCGGAGCCGCGGATCGACTTGATGAACGCGCTGATCACGTCGTAGTGCTGGTCCCCGTCCTTGTCGTACCGCTGGACCTGCGCGTCCATCGCCTGGGCGGCGTCCTCCTCCGTCACCTCCACGGGCGCGCTCCCCGGGCCCGTCGTCTCGCCCCGGGCCTCGGCGTGGTCCAGGGCGACGCCGGCAGCCGCCTCCAGGACGGTGAGCGCCCGGCGCGCGTCGCCGCCCGCCATGCGCACCACGTAGTCGCGCGCGTTCGGGGTGGGCTCGACGGTGCCGTTCAGGCCCCGCTCGTCGGCGACGGCGCGGTCGACGAGGGCGGCGAGGTCGGTGTCGTCGAGGGGTCGCAGCGTGAGGAGCAGCGATCGGGAGAGCAGCGGCGCGATCACGGAGAAGGACGGGTTCTCCGTGGTGGCCGCCACCAGCACCACCCAGCGGTTCTCCACGCCGGGCAGGAGCGCATCCTGCTGGGCCTTGGAGAAGCGGTGGATCTCGTCCAGGAACAGCACCGTGGTCCGGTCGTACATCTCTCGTTCGCGCCGCGCCTGCTCCATCACCTGGCGGACGTCCTTGACGCCCGCCGTGATGGCGGACAGCTCGGTGAACGTGCGCCCCGGCGCGCGGGCGATCACGTGCGCGAGGGTGGTCTTGCCGATCCCGGGCGGGCCGTAGAGGATCACCGAGCTCGGCCCGGCGGCCTGGGCGGAGGCGGCGGGCTCGGCCAGCTTGCGCAGCGGGGAGCCCGGCTGCTTCAGGTGGGCCTGGCCCAGCACCTCGTCCAGGCTGCGCGGGCGCATGCGGACCGCCAGCGGGGCCGACGCGCGGGCCCGCCCGGACGCGGTGACCGGGGCGTCGTCGTCGGGGTCGGCGTGCGCTGCGCTGAAGAGGTCGTCCATGGCGGATCCAGCCTAGGCCCGGCGTGCGAGCATGTCCCCATGAGCCGTGCCGCGCCCCGCACCGACCACACCCACGTGCTGCTGCTGCGCGGGATCAACGTGGGCCGGTCGAACCGGGTGTCCAACGCTCGCCTGGCGGCCTGGGCGGAGGCGGCCAGGGCACGGGACGTGACCACCCACCTGGCCAGCGGCAACGTGCTGTTCCGCCTCCCGGACGCCGACGACGACGCCGGTCCCGCCTTCCTGCGGGCCTTCCGGGATGCCGCCCTCGCCGACGACGGCCCGGACGTGCCGCTGATCCTCACGACGCCCGCCGAGCTCCGGGGCGCGCTCGCGATGCACGACCGGCTCCCGTGGTCTGGCGGCGAGGCGAAGCTCACCCAGCTCACGGTGCTGGCCGAGTCGCCTCGGGACGGGGCCGCGGAGGCCCTGGCCGGCCTCGACCACGGGTCGGGCCGCGCCGCGGGCCCGGACCGCTCCGCGCTGGAGGGCCGGTTCCTGTGGATCCGGAGCCCCGGGCGGATCTCGGACTCCCCGCTGACGCCCGCCCGGCTGGAGAAGGCCCTCGGGGTGACCGGCACGGCCCGCAACCTGGCCACCGTGCGCGTGCTCGCCGGCATGGCCTGAGGACGCAGGGGCAGCGCCGGACGCTGGTGCGGCCACCTCGCGCTGACCTGCAGGACACCGGGGACTGGCCCGGACGTCACCGGGGGTTCACCCGACTCGGCTGGACTGGTCGGCACCGTCGTCCCCTCGCACAGGAGCACCTGCATGTCCCGCATCGTCCGTCTCACCCGCCTGGGCGCCGCCGCCGGCGCCCTCGCACTCTCCGCCGCCGTCGTCGCCCCGTCCGCCGTCTCCGCCCCCGTGACCGCCACGGCCGCCGCCGCGAACCCGTCCGGCAAGACCGTCGAGCTCTCCCTCGCCGGCACCCACGAGACCGGCGTGTTCGGCGAGTCCGCCGCCGAGATCCCCGCCTTCGACGCCGCCACCGGCCGCCTCTTCGTCGTGAACGCCGAGAAGGGCGCCGTGGACGTGCTGCGCGTCGGCGCCGACGGCGCCCCGGCCGCCGAGACCGTCCTCTCCGCCGAGGGCCTGCGCACCGCCGACGGCTCCGTCACCGACGGGGGCGCCACCGTGAACTCCGTCGCCGTGTCCGGCGGCGTGCTCGCCGTGGCCGTCGAGGCCGCCGACAAGACCGGCCTCGGCTGGGTCGCCTTCTTCGACACGACGACCCTCTCCTACCTGGGCGGCGTGCGCGTGGGCGCCCTGCCGGACTCGATCGCCTTCTCCCCCGACGGCGCCTACGCCGTGGTGGCCAACGAGGGCGAGCCGGCCGACGACTTCTCCGCCGATCCGGAGGGCACCATCTCGGTCATCTCCGTGCCGAAGAACGTCCGCCAGTTCGCGCGCCTGACCCAGGCCGCCGTGCGCACCGTCGACTTCCGCGCCTACGACGCCGGCACCGCGCTGCCCGAAGGCGTCCGCGTCTTCGGCCCGGACGTGCAGGTTCCCGAGGGCCAGGAGCCGGCCGGGCGCATCGCCCGCAACCTCGAGCCCGAGTACGTCACGATCGACGACACCGGCCGCACCGCCTACGTGTCCGTGCAGGAGGCGAACGCGGTCGTCGCCGTGGACCTGAAGTCCGCGACCCTGAAGGACTTCTGGGCCCTGCAGCTCACCGACTGGTCGAAGGAGGGCGTGCTCGACGCCTCCAACGAGGACAAGGCGATCACCCTCCGGAACCAGCCCGTCCTGGGCGTGCCCATGCCCGACGGCGTGGACACCTACCGGTACCGGGGTCAGGACCTCGTGGTCACCGCCAACGAGGGCGACTCCCGCGAGTGGGGCGACTTCGTGGACGCCGCGCGCGTGAAGGACCTCGAGCTGTGCACGGCCGAGTACCCGGACGCCAAGGCCCTGCAGAAGAAGCCCGCCCTCGGCCGCCTCAACGTCGTCACCGACCTGGGCTACGACGCGGACCGCGACTGCTTCTCCCAGCTGCACGCCTTCGGCGGCCGCTCCTTCTCGATCTACACCGCCGACGGCACCCGCCTGTTCGACTCCGCCGGCATGATCGAGGAGCAGATCGCGCAGCTCATCGCGGACGGCGAGCTGCCCGAGTCCGCGTTCAACGCGAACAACGACGAGACCCCGTCCTTCGACTCGCGCTCCGACGACAAGGGCCCCGAGCCGGAGGCCGTCGTCGTGGGACGGGTCCAGGGCCGCACCTACGCCTTCGTCGGCCTCGAGCGCATCGGCGGCGTCATGGTCTTCGACATCACCGACCCCACGAAGGCCACGTACGTGGACTACGTCAACGAGCGCAACTGGGACGCCGAGGGCGACGACGCAGCCGCCGGCCTGGGAGACATGGGCGCCGAGGGCCTCACCTTCGTCCCGGCGAACGAGTCCCCCTCCGGCACCGCCCTGCTCGTGGTGGCCAACGAGGTCTCCGGCTCCACCACCGTCTACGAGGTCAACCCGGTCCGTCGCTGACCCCGGACTCGACGACGCCCCGTCGCCGGCCCCGCGTGGGGCGGCGACGGGGCGTCGGCCGTCCTGAGTGCCTCAGTCGCGGAAGGCCTCCAGGCCGGCCGGGCACGTGGCGTCGTCGCCGACGCGCACGCGGCGGGCGTCGGCGCCGTGGGCCTCCACGCCGCCCACGCGGGCCTGCTTCACCACGCCGTCGATCTCCACGGCGTCGATGCCCTCGCCGCGGGTGCTGACCGTGCCGCCGATGACGAGCTCCTCGACCTCGCCGCCGGGCTTCACCGACACGCCCACGGCCTTCAGCTTCATCTGCGCGCCCTTGACGAGGCTCATGGCGTCCCGCCCTCGGTGGCGATGTCGCGGTCCAGGTGCGGACCTTGCCCCAGTTGTCCAGGACCATGTCGTTCTGCCCGTAGGTGGTGACGGGGCCCTCGTTGCGGACCTCCTCCACCTCGGCGCCGGACAGGACGAACACGCCGCCGGAGATCAGGTGCGGGGTCACCTCGGGGATGCCGCCGTCCGTGTGGATCTCGCCGGCGACGACGCTCTCCGCGGTGAGGCGGCCGCCGTCGGCGAGGCCGTCCTCATCACCGTGGCCGGCCAGGAACAGGCCCGAGCCGCGCACGGGCTCGATGTCCTCGACGGTGGCGTCCGGGCCGAGGCGCACGGCCACCGCGTTGGCCTCCAGGCGGCCACCGCCGGGGGCGCCGCGCAGGCTGCCCCCGGCCGGGACGGACACGCGGGTGATGCCGGCGATGGTGCCGTCGACCACGAGGTGGGCGACGCCGTCGGACACGGCCTCGGTGAGCTCCTCGCGAGTGCTGACGGTGCGGGTCTCGGTGCTGTGCTGATCGGTCATCGGTGCGGCTCCTTCCGCGGGCGGCCCACGCCCGCCGTCGTCGTCGGGCTCCCACGGCCCGGCCTCGGCCTGGAGGCCACCCCCACCCCCGGCGCGGGTGAATGTCCGCCGACTGGGAGATTCCTGGCCGCCGCGTGGCGGGCCGCCCGGCATGATGGGGGCATGAGAGCAGTGCTGCAGCGTGCCCGGTCCGCGTCCGTCACGGTCGACGGGGAGGTGGTGGGCGCCTTCGACGGCGAGGGCCTGGTGATCCTCCTGGGAGTCTCGACCGAGGACACCGAGGCGGAGGCCGTCCAGCTGGCCGCCAAGGTGGCTGGGCTGCGGATCCTCGACGGCGAGCGGTCTCTCGTCGAAGCCAGCGCCCCGGCCCTCGTGATCAGCCAGTTCACCCTCTACGGGGATGTGCGAAAGGGGCGGCGTCCGTCCTGGTCTGCGGCCGCGCGCGGCGATCAGGCCGAGCCCCTGTATGAGTGCTTCGCCGGCGAGCTGGGGACGGCGGGGGTGCGCGTGGAGCGCGGCGTGTTCGGCGCGGACATGGACGTGGCCCTCACCAACGCCGGGCCATTCACCCTGGTCGTGGACACCGCGGACCTGGCCGGCCCGCGCCGCGGCTGAGCCGGGCCGGACCCGTGTGCGTCGCCGACCCGGCTCAGGGGGTCAGCGCAGCTGCGCCTCGTCGGCCGCGGTCTTCTCGTCGTTGGCCTTCGCCTGGGCCTCGGCGCCCTCGGACGCCGCGCCCTCGGCCTTCTTGGCCTCCGGCTTCGCGTCGACGCCGGCCTCCTTGCGCTGCTGCGGCGTGATCGGGGCCGGGGCGGCGGTCAGCGGGTCATAGCCGCCGCCGGTCTTCGGGAACGCGATGACCTCGCGGATGGACTCGGTGCCGGCCAGCAGCGCCACCACGCGGTCCCAGCCGAAGGCGATGCCGCCGTGCGGCGGGGCGCCGTACTTGAAGCCCTCGAGCAGGAAGCCGAACTTCTCGTTCGCGTCCTCCTCGGACAGGCCCATCACGGAGAACACGCGCTTCTGGACGTCCTGGCGATGGATGCGGATGGAGCCGCCGCCGATCTCGTTGCCGTTGCACACGATGTCGTAGGCGTAGGCCAGGGCCGAGCCCGGATCGGTGTCGAAGGTGTCCACGAACTCGGGCTTGGGCGAGGTGAACGCGTGGTGCACGGCGGTCCACTGGCCGGCGCCCACGGCGACGTCGCCGGAGGCCACGGCGTCCGCGGCCGGCTCGAACAGGGGCGCGTCCACGACCCACACGAACGCCCAGTCCGCGTCCTTGGCCTCGACGCCGTCGCCGGCGTCGGTGAACAGCTCGCAGCGGCGGCCGATCTCCACGCGGGCGGCGCCGAGCAGCGCGCGGGACTCCTTGGCCTTGCCGGCGGCGAAGAACACGCAGTCGCCCGGGTTCGCGCCGACGGCGGCGGCCAGGCCGGCCTTCTCCTCGTCGGTGATGTTCTTGGAGACCGGGCCGGTGAGCGTGCCGTCCTCCTGGATGAGGACGTAGGCGAGACCCTTGGCGCCGCGCTGCTTGGCCCACTCCTGCCAGGCGTCCAGGGTGCGACGCGGCTGGGACGCGCCGCCCGGCATGACGACGGCGCCGACGTACTCGTTCTGGAACACGCGGAACGGGGTGTCCTTGAAGTACTCGGTGAGGTCCGTCAGCTCGAGGCCGAAGCGCAGGTCCGGCTTGTCCGAGCCGTACTTCTCCATGGCCTCGGCGTAGGTCATGCGGCGGATCGGGGTCTGCACCTCGACACCCACCAGGCCCCAGAGGGCCTTCACGATCTGCTCGCCGAGGGCGATGACGTCGTCCTGCTCCACGAAGGACGCCTCGATGTCCAGCTGGGTGAACTCGGGCTGGCGGTCGGCGCGGAAGTCCTCGTCGCGGTAGCAGCGGGCGATCTGGTAGTACTTCTCCAGCCCGCCGACCTGCAGCAGCTGCTTGAACAGCTGCGGGGACTGCGGCAGGGCGTACCAGGAACCCGGCGCCAGGCGGGCCGGCACCAGGAAGTCGCGCGCGCCCTCCGGGGTGGAGCGGGTCAGGGTGGGGGTCTCGACCTCGACGAAGCCCTGCTCGTTCAGCAGCTCGCGGGCCACGCGGTTGGCCTCGGAGCGCAGGCGCATGATGCGGGCCGGCTGCGGGCGGCGCAGGTCCAGGTAGCGGTGGCGCAGGCGCGCCTCCTCGCCGACCTCCACGTGCTCGTCGATCTGGAACGGCAGGGCGGCGGCGGTGTTGAGGACCACGACGTCGTCCGCGATCAGCTCGACCTCGCCGGTGGGCAGGTTCGGGTTCTCGTTGCCCTCGGGGCGGCGCTCGACCGTGCCGGTGACCTGGAGGACCCACTCGTTGCGCAGCGGGTCGAAGTCGGCCTCGTCGCGGACGACCACCTGAGCGCGGCCGGAGGCGTCGCGCAGGTCCACGAACGCCACGCCGCCGTGGTCGCGGCGCTTGGCCACCCACCCGGTCACGGTGACGGTCTGGCCGATGAGCGAGGCGTTGAGCTCGCCGAGATGGTGGGTGCGCAGCACGAGGCTTCCTCTCCGTCCGGGTCACGGACGATGTGCGGGGTTCATTTCCTGGTCCGCCGTGTGTGATACCCGTACGGGCGGGGCGGACTCGTCCGCACCAGTCTAGGGCCCCGCGCCGCCCGTCGAGAGGAACCTCCGTGACCGCCACTTCCCCCGCCCCGCGCGGCCTGCCCCTGCGCGGCGCCCTCGCCATCGGGGTCGGCTCCATGGTGGGCGCGGGCGCGTTCACCTCGCTGGGCCTGGCCGCGCTGCTGACCGGAGGCCACGTCGGCGCCCTCGCGGCGGCTCTGGGGCTGGCCGTCGCCGTGGCCACGTGCAACGCGCTCTCGACGGCCCAGCTGGCCGCCGTCCACCCCGCCTCCGGCGGCACCTACGTCTACGGCCGGCGCCAGATCGGCCCCACGGCCGGGTTCGTGGCCGGCTGGGGCTTCGTCACCGGCAAGACGGCCTCCGTGGCCGCCATGGCGACGACGGCGGGCCTGTACCTCTTCCCGGACTCCCCCCTGGCGGCGCGCCTGGCCGGGGCTGCCGCGGTGGTGATCCTCACCGCGGTGGCGCTGCGCGGGATCACCCGCACGGCACAGGCGACGGTGGCGATCCTCGTTCCCGTGCTCGCGGTGCTGGGGCTGACGATCGTCGCCGGGCTGGCGGGCGGACGCGCCGCGGCGGACACGCCCGTCTCGGCCGCGGACCCGGCGGGCGTCCTCGCGGCCGCCGGTGTGCTGTTCTTCGCGTTCGCCGGGTACGCCCGCGTGGCGACGATGGGCGAGGAGGTGGAGGACCCGCGGCGCACGATCCCCCGGGCGGTGCTGGGCGCGCTGGCGTTCACCGTGGTGCTCTACGCGCTGCTGGCCGCGGCGCTGGTCGCCGCGCTCGGCGGCACGGGGCTCGCGGCGTCGGAGGCTCCGGTGCGGGCGACACTCGAGGCGAGCCTCGGGGCCGGATGGGGCTGGGCCGCCGTCGTCGGTGCGGTGCTCGCCTGCGCGGGGGCCATGCTCAACCTGCTCGCCGGGATCTCCCGGACGGGCATGGCGATGGCCCGCGAGGGCGACCTGCCCCGCCCCCTCGCCCGAGTGGACGAACGCACCGCGGTCCCGTGGGCCGGGCAGGTGACGGTGGCCGTCGCCGTGATCCTGCTGGTGCTCACCACGGATGTGCTCACCGTGGTGGGGTTCAGCTCCTTCGGCGTGCTCGCGTACTACGCCGTGGCCAACCTCTCCGCGCTCACGCTGCGTCCGGAGCAGCGGACGCTGCGCGTGCCGCGGGCCGTGAACGTGCTGGGCCTGGGGCTCTGCCTCGTCATCGCGTTCACGCTGCCGCCCGCGTCCGTCGCGGCGATGGTGGGCGTGTTCCTGATCGGGCTGGGCGGGCGCTGGTTCGTGCGGTCCCGCCGCCCGGACCGGATCGGCTGAGCCGAACGCCTCAGGCGGCCTCGGGGCGACGCCGCTGGCGCAGGGCGATCACGATCGAGGCGATCGCCCCGAGGAACGGGACGAGCACGGCGACCGCCAGCCACAGCAGGCGCCGGTACGCGTCCATCCGGGTGACGGCCAGCAGGAGCACGGCTGTCACGACCAGGACGGTGCACACCGCACCCACGGCGCCGGCGAGCAGCTCCGCACCGGCGGGGACCAGGGGGTTCGCGCCGTCGTCGGCAAGCAGGATGAGCGGAGCCTGGGTCATGGCCGCAGTCTGTCCCGACGGCGACTCCGGGTCAACGGCGACTCCGGGTCACCCCCGGGACAGCAGCAGGGTCGCGAGGGACGCGACCAGCATCGAGTTGAATCCGAAGGCGACCATGACGTGCGAGCGCATGGCCCGGCGGGTGCGGCGACCGGTCAGCGTAACGTCCCCCGTGCCGAACAGGGCCGACACGAACGCGGAGAGCGTCAGGTAGTCCTCGAACACCGGCGGCTCCTCCCCCGTGAACTCGATGCCTCCGTGCTGGGCGGCCATCCGCGCGTACGCCAGGGCCTGGCTGACCCACAGGACCGCCCAGGAGGAGACGACGACGAGCGCGCACAGCACCCGGAGCAGCGGCTGCCCCGCCGTCGCCGGGTCCAGCATCACGACCACCACGATCACCAGCGCCACCACGGACACGGAGGTCATCCAGCCCAGGGTGGAGCCGTAGGGCAGGCCCATGCGCACCGCCCAGGAGCCTGGTCGCGGGCCGCGGCTGACCGTGCGCAGGTCGCGCTCCAGGGTGCGGGCGTCCAGCCCGTGGAACCGCCGCAGTGTGAGCCACAGGTACACGACGTACATGACGACCTGCGTGACGCCCAGGGTCCCGTAGAACATGACCCTCCAGTCGGCGGAGGGGAACTCGGCCGCCGCCTCGCGGCCGATCAGCACTCCCGACGCGCCCGCCGCCAGGGCGGGCAGCGTCGCGAGCCACAGGCGGCCGTCGTCGCTGTCCATGACCCGGCGACGCCAGGGACGCCCCGAAGGACGGCGTGTCGGGCGGCCGGCCCCCTCCGCGCCCACGGCCCGCCCTTAGTCCTCTGCGCGGGGCGACTCGGTGACCTGCGGGACGAGGTCCTCCGCCGGCGGGGCCCAGGTGGCCGCGTCAGCCGGGACCTGCTCGCCGGAGCGGATGTCCTTCACCTCGTCCGACGCGCCCTCGGCGCCGAGGAACCAGACGAAGGGGATGCCGCGGCGGTCGGCGTACTTGATCTGCTTGCCGAACTTCTCCGCGGAGACGGCGACCTCGGCGGCGATCCCCCGGCCGCGCAGGCCGGCGGCGACGTCCTGGGCGCGGGACCAGTCGTCGTCGTGCGTGAGGGCCACGTAGACCACGGTGGGCACCGCGCGGGAGGCGACGGCCATCTCCTGGGAGAGCATGCGCATCACCAGGCGGGTCACGCCGATGGACAGGCCCACGCCCGGGAACGCGCGGTTCCCCTTGGTGGCGAGGGCGTCGTAGCGGCCGCCGGAGCAGATCGAGCCGAGCTGTTCGTGGCCCACCAGGACGGTCTCGTAGACCGTGCCCGTGTAGTAGTCGAGGCCGCGCGCGATCGACAGGTCCGCCACGGCGCGGCCCGGGGCGCGCCGGTGCAGGGTCGCGACGACGTCGGCCAGCTCCGCCAGGCCCTCCTCCAGCAGCGGGTCCTCGACGCCGAGGGCGCGCACCTGCTCCACGAAGGCCGTGTCCGGGGTGCGGATCTCCGCCAGCTTCAGGGCCTGGGCGGCCTGCTCGGCGGTGGCGCCGACCTCCTCCTGCAGCAGGCGGGCGACCTCCTCGGCGCCGACCTTCTCCAGCTTGTCGATGCTGCGCAGCACACCGGCCGCGTCCTCCAGGCCGATGCCGCGGTAGAAGCCCTCGGCGAGCTTGCGGTTGTTCACGCGGATCCGGAAGTCGCCGATCGGCAGGGCGCCGAGCGCCTCCGCCATCACCAGGGCCACGTCCGCGTCATAGCGAGGCGAGAGCTCGCCGTCGCCGACGACGTCGATGTCCGCCTGGGTGAACTCGCGGGCGCGACCCTCCTGGGGGCGCTCGCCGCGCCAGACCTTCTGGATCTGGTGGCGGCGGAACGGGAAGGCCAGGTGGCCGGCGTTCTCGGTGACGTACCGGGCGAAGGGCACGGTGAGGTCGAAGTGCAGGGCCAGGCGCTTGGGGTCCGAGGGGTCCTTGGCCTCGCGGACCCCCTCGGCGACCTCCTGGTCCTCGGCGAGGCGGGAGACCGCGTAGACCTCCTTGTCCACCTCGCCCTTGCGCAGCAGCTGGCCCAGGGTCTCCACGGCGCGGGTCTCGATGCCGGCGAACCCGTGCAGCTCGAAGGTCCGCCGCAGGGTGTCCAGCACGTGCTGCTCCACGATGCGCTCGGCGGGGAGCCACTCGTGGAAGCCGGACAGCGACTGCTTGCGGGACATGGGTCTCCTTCGGGGAGGGGCGGGCGGGGCCGGCGCGGGGAGCACGTCGGCCGGCCGGGCACGACGTCGCGGACCCGGCGCTGGTGCGATTCTAGGGGCGCGGCCGCGCCCCGGCCGGTACTCTGGGGGCGTTCGTGTCCATCCCCACCGCCGCGCACCCCGGCGCGGCGGCACAGTCAGGGAGAGTTCCAGCGGTGACCCACCAGCCTCAGTCCGACGACCAGCAGACCCCCGACGCCGAGCAGGCGACGCCGGCTGCCGCCCCCCAGCAGACCTCCCCCGCGCAGGACGCGCCGGAGCAGGTCGTGCAGGACCAGACCCCGGCCGCCCAGGCCGACCTCGCCGACGCCCTCGGCTCCATCGAGTCCGTGGAGGCCCCGGCCCCCTCCGTGGAGCCGACCCCGCTGGGGGAGGCCGCCGCGTTCGCCCGCGTCTCCGAGGACGGCCACGTGACCCTGCTGGACGGCGCGGACGAGGTGGCCGTGGGCCAGGTCCCGGACGCCACCGAGCAGGACGCCCTGGCGTACTTCGTCCGCAAGTACGACGACGTGCGCGCCCAGATGGCCCTGTTCGAGCAGCGCATCGCCGCCGGCGCCCCGTCCTCCGAGCTCGGCAAGGCGCTCGGGCAGATGACCGCCGCCGTCACCGAGCGCCACATGGTCGGCGACATGCCCGCCCTGCGCACCCGCCTCGCCGCCCTCGAGACCCTCCTGGGCGACTACCGCGCCGCGGAGGCGGAGCGCCGTCAGGCCGCCCAGGCAGAGCAGCTGGCCACCCGCGAGGCCATCGTCACCGAGGCCGAGAAGTTCGCCGCGACCCCCGCCGAGCGCATGCCGTGGAAGCAGGCCTCGGCCCGCATGACCGAGCTCTTCGACGAGTGGAAGACCGCCCAGAAGGCCGGCCCCCGCCTCTCCAAGTCGGTGGAGGACGGGCTGTGGAAGCGCTTCCGCGGCGCCCGCACCCAGTTCGACAAGACCCGCCGCGCCCACTTCTCCCAGCTCGACGCCAGGTCGGCGGAGGCCAAGCAGGTCAAGGAGCGCCTCATCGCCCGCGCCGAGGAGCTCTCCTCCTCCACCGACTGGGGCGTCACCGCGGGCAAGTACCGCGACCTCATGGACGAGTGGAAGCGCGCCCCCCGCGCCTCCCGCAAGGAGGACGACGCCCTTTGGGCCCGCTTCCGCGCCGCCCAGGACGTCTTCTTCGCCGCCCGCAAGGCGGAGAACGCCGCCGTGGACCGCGAGTTCGGGGAGAACCTCAAGGTCAAGGAGCAGATCCTGGCGGACGGCCAGAAGCTCCTGCCGTTCACCGACCTCAAGGCCGGCCGGAAGGCGCTCAACGAGCTGCGCGGCCGCTGGGAGGACGCCGGCAAGGTCCCGCGCGGGGACATCCGCCGCATGGAGGACGGCTTCCGCAAGCTCGAGGACGCCCTCAAGCAGGCCGAGAACGAGCACTGGCGCCGCACCGACCCCGAGACCAAGGCGCGCACGAACTCCGCACTGACCCAGCTCGAGGAGACCATCGCCGGGCTCGAGGCCGACCTGGCCGAGGCCCAGGCGGCCGGCGACCAGAAGAGGATCGCCACGGCTCAGGAGGCCCTGGACGCCCGCCTCCAGTGGAAGCAGGCCCTGGAGGCCTCCGCCTCCGAGCTGCGCTGACCCCCGCCGCCCGCGCGGCACGACGACGGCCCCCGGCCCCGCCTGTCCACAGGCGGGACCGGGGGTCGCTCCGTCTCTGCCAGGCTGTAGCGCATGCATCAGGGGCACGGGAGCCGCGGCGGGGCGGCGTGGGAGCTGGCGGGCATGACGTTCACGGAGCCGGAGCTGCGCCTGCTCGCGGCCCGAGGGACGCTGGAGGCGGTGCTGCCGGGCGTGTACCGACCCGTGGACGTGCCCTCCGAACCGGCAGGCCGGGCCGCGGCCCTGGGCCTGCTGGGCGGTCCGGTCCTCGCCTCCGGATGGACCGCCGTCGGCCCATCGGCGGCCTGGGTGCACGTGGGCGGTCCCGCGCCGCATCGGCTCCACGCGGCCGTGCCCCACTTCCACCGGCTCCCCGCCGGCGGGGCGGCACCGGCCTGGCGGCTGGTGCAGTCCGACGTCGCGGCGGGTCCAACGGGGGCGGCCCCGGCGGAGGAGGACGTGCAGGTCCTGGAGGGCGTCCGGGTGACGGTGCCCGCCCGGACCGTGGAGGACCTCCTGCTCACGGGCGACCCGGACGACGCCCGGCGCGCCGCCCGGGTGATCGCCGCCCACGGAGCGGAGGGGCTCCGGGACCGGCTGGACCGCCCCTCCCGCCGGCCCGGCTCCGTCGGAGCACGCCGCCGGCTGCGGATGCTGCTGGACGCGCTCGGCGCGGACGGCTGACAGCGACGCCGGGCGGGCGGAGCGGATCCGGTCAGCTCAGGTGCGGCGCACGTCGAAGACGCCGTCGATGCGGCGCACCGCGTTGACCACGTGCTCGAGGAACTTGGGGTCGCCCATCTCGAAGACGAAGCGGCTCATGGCCACCCGGTCCCGCGTGGTGTTCACGGAGGCGGAGAGGATGTTCACGTGGTTCTCCGAGAGCACCCGGGTGACGTCCGAGAGCAGCGAGGTGCGGTCGAGCGCCTGCACCTGGATCTCCACCAGGTACACGGCGTCCCGGGAGGGTGCCCAGGCCACGTCCACGCGGCGCTCCGGCTCGTTCTCGAGCATCGTCGCGAGATTGCGGCAGTCCCCGCGGTGGACGGACACCCCGGAGCCGCGGGTGACGAACCCGACGACCTCGTCCGGGGGCACGGGGTTGCAGCACCGCGCGAGCTTGGCCAGAACCCCGCCGTCGCCGTTCACGAGGACGCCGGCCTCGTTCGTCGAGCGCGTGGGGGCACGCCGGGCCTTCTCCGGGACGAGCCCCGCGAGGTCCACCTCGCCGACGCGCAGCTCCGCGTCCGGGGCGGTGGGGGCGGGCGGCGGCGCCAGGCGGGCCTCGAGCCGCTCCGTGACGGCCTGCGGCGAGACGTGTCCGTCCGCCATGGCCGCGAACAGCGTGTCCGGATCGTGATAGCCGAGCTCCCCGGCGACGACGCCCAGGTCTTCGCCGCCGAGGACGCGCTGCACCGACAGGCCGGCCTTGCGCAGCTGGCGGGTGAACGCCTCGCGGCCGCGCTCGATCTGCTCGTCCCGGCGGCGGGTGGCGAAGTGGTGGCGGATCTTCGACTTGGCGCGTGGCGAGACCACGAAGTTCAGCCAGTCGCGGCTCGGCCCGGCGTCCTCCGCCTTGGACGTGAAGACCTCCACGGTGTCCCCGTGCCGCAGCACGGTGGACAGCGGCACGAGCCGGCCGTTCACGCGGGCGCCCACGGTGCGGTGGCCGACGTCGGTGTGGATGGCGTAGGCGAAGTCCACCGGCGTGGACTCGGCGGGCAGGGAGCGGATCTCCCCCTTGGGCGTGAACACGTAGACCTCGTCCGCACCGATCTGCGTGCGCAGGGCGGCGAGGAACTCGTCGGGGTCGCGGGTGTCCTCCTGCCAGTCCATGACCGAGCGCAGCCACCCCGGCGTCTGCTGGGAGCGCCCCGCCTCCAGCTCGCCGCGGGCGCCGGCCTTGTACCGCCAGTGGGCGGCGACGCCGTACTCCGCCTGCCGGTGCATCTCCCAGGTGCGGATCTGGATCTCCACCGGCTTGCCCTCCGGCCCCATGACCGTGGTGTGCAGGGACCGGTACATGTTCAGCTTGGGGACGGCGATGTAGTCCTTGAACCGGCCGGGGACGGGGTTCCAGCGGGCGTGGACCACGCCGAGCACCGCGTAGCAGTCCTGCACCGAGTCCACGAGGACGCGGATGCCCGTGAGGTCGTAGATCTGCGCGAAGTCCTTCTTCTGCGTGACCATCTTCTGGTACACGGAGTAGTAGTGCTTCGGGCGGCCCGTGACCGTGGCCCGCACGCGCTGCTCCCGCAGCTGCTCCTCCAGCACGCCGCGCAGCGCCGCCAGCTGCTTCTCCCGCTCGGGGTTGCGCTCCCCCACCAGGCGGACGATCTCCGCGTAGACCTTGGGCTGCAGGGCCGCGAAGGAGAGGTCCTCGAGCTCCCACTTCACCGTGTTCATGCCGAGCCGATGCGCCAGGGGCGCATAGATGTCCAGGGTCTCGCGGGCCTTCTTCGCGCTGGACTCCGGGGAGACGTAGCGCCACGTGCGGGCGTTGTGGAGCCGGTCGGCGAGCTTGATCAGCAGGACGTTCACGTCCTGGGCCATGGCGATGACCATCTTGCGGACCGTCTCCGCCTGCGCCGCCGCCCCGTAGGTGACCTTGTCCAGCTTGGTGACGCCGTCTACCAGCAGCGCCACCTGGGGGCCGAAGTCAGCGGTGAGCTGCTCCAGCGAGTAGTCGGTGTCCTCCACGGTGTCGTGCAGGAGGGCCGCCAGCAGCGTCGGCCCGGTGACGCCGAGCTCGGCCAGGATGGTGGCCACGGCCACCGGGTGCGTGATGTACGGGTCGCCGGAACGGCGCATCTGGCCGCGATGGGCGCGCTCGGCCACCTCGAAGGCCCGGACGATGTCCTCCTGCTCGGCGTGCGTGGCGCTCTGGCGCACCGTGCGCATCAGCGGCTCCAGCAGCGGCGAGTACTCGGTGGCGCGCCGTCCGGTCAGGCGGGCGATCCGCCCGCGGCGGGGCGGGGCGGCGGGGCGGCGGTCCTGCTCGGTCACGGTGCCTCCTTCTGGCCGCTGCCGGCCCGGGGATGATGGGGCAGTCTAGCCCGCGGTGGCCCCGCACGGACGACGTGCGGGGCCGCGTGGCGGGCGGGGGCTCGCCCGCCCTCAGAGGACGGCGCCCCGCGCGTCGGCGAGGTCCTCCTCCTGCTCCCGCTCGCCGTGGTCGGCACCCACCCGCGCGTCGTGCGCGACGACGTCCGCGTCCCTGCGGCGGAGCAGCGCGTAGAGCGGGGCCTGGATGAACAGGGTGGAGAGGGTGCCGACGATGATGCCCACGAAGATCGCCAGGGAGATGTCCCGCAGCGTGCCCGCACCGAGCAGGCCGGCCCCGATGAACAGGATCGAGCCCACGGGCAGCAGGCCGACGATCGACGTCGTGATCGACCGCACCAGGGTCTGGTTCACGGCCAGGTTGACGCTGCCGTCGAAGGTGCGGTCCGGGTCCTCCTCGACGCCGCGCGTGTTCTCGCGGATCTTGTCGAAGACGACCACGGTGTCGTAGAGCGCGTAGGAGAGGATCGTCAGGAAGCCGATGATCGCCGACGGCGTGATCTCGAAGCCGGTGGCTCCGTAGATGCCGGCGGTCAGCGCCACCACGTAGAGCATCCCGACGACGGCGGCCAGGGACATCTTCCAGGTGCGGAAGTACAGCGCCATGAACAGCGTCACGAGCACCACGAAGATCACGAGGCCGATGACCGCCTGTTGCGACACCGCCTGCCCCCAGGTCGGGCCGACGAACGTGGAGGTCACGTGGTCGCCGGTCACGCCGTAGGCCTCCTGGAGGTTCTGGGCGACCTGGCGGGTCTGTGCGTCGTCCAGCTGCTCGGTCTGCACGCGCATGGTGCCCGGGGCCACCTGGGTGACGGTGGGCTCGGCGCCGGCGACGACGTCGGTCACCGCGGCCCGGCCCGGATCCAGCTCGGAGGACGCGGCGTCGGAGACGGTGAACTCCGAGCCGCCCCTGAAGTCGATGCCCAGGTTGAAGCCGCCGCGCAGCGCGGTCAGCCCGAACGCCACGGCCAGCAGGGCGGCGGCGATCAGGAACCACGTCCTCCACTTGCGGACGAACGGGTAGGAGATGCGGCCGGAGTAGAGGGCGTTGCCCCAGTCGGCGAAGCGGTTCACAGCGCGTCCTCCTCGGTGTCGGCGGCCGGGCGGAGCCGGCGGGGGTCTGGGC
>NZ_JAKRNH010000219.1:0-758 GCF_022346985.1 Micrococcus sp. ACRRV | reverse complement strand
GGCCGGGCTCGGGCGCACCGGGTGCTCGGGGGCGGAGGCGGCGGCCTGCGGGTCCTCCTCGGGCTCGGCCTCACGGTCCGCGGCGGGCTCGGCGGCGTCCTGCCCGCCGCGCACGGGCTCGCCGTGGGCGGCCGCGCGCGCCGCGGCGCCGGGGCCCTGTGCGTCCGGGGCCGCGGCGTCCGAGGCGGCCGTCGAGTCGAACCCGGCGGGGCGGGTGCCGCCGAACCGGGCGGCGAACTCGGCGCGCAGCTGCGCCTCGGGCTTCGCGAACACCGGGATGGTGAGCTCCTCCTCGCGCACGAGGGGGCCGGGGTCGTAGGCGCGACGCGCGGTCTCCGGGTCCTCCGGGACCGCCTCGGCGGGGGCCGCGGGCGACGGCGCGCCCTGCGCGGCCGCGTCCGGTGCCGTGCCCTGCGTGCCCGCCTCCGGGCCCTGCGGCGCGGGGGACTCGACCGGATCCTGCGGGCGCGGGGCGCCCCAGTCCTGCGGGGTGGGCACCGCACCGCCCCACGCTTCGGGCGCGGAGGTCGGTGCCGAGCCGGCGGAGCCGTGGACGGCGTCGTCGCCGGCCCCGGGGGTCCAGCCCTCGGGGCCGGGGGAGTCCTCCATGTCCGCGTCCGGGTCGAACTCGGGCAGGGAGTCCCACGGGTCCTCGGGCGGCGGCGGGGCGTCGTCCCAGGCGGGCGGCTCCTCGTCGACGTGACCCCAGCCGTCCGACGGCGGTGCGGCCGGGGGCGTGGTGTCCGCCGGGCCCGGGC
>NZ_JAKRNH010000218.1:0-761 GCF_022346985.1 Micrococcus sp. ACRRV | reverse complement strand
ACCGAAGACCAGACCCCCGCCCCCATCGAGACGGACGACGTCGTCGCCGAGCGCGCGCCCGAGCCCGCCCCGGGGGGCTCCCACCAGGTCGGCCGCGCCCTCACCGCGCGGGGCCTCACCCTGCGCTCCATCCGCGGCACCGTGTTCGGCCCGGTGGACGTGGACCTGCCCCCGGGCGTGCCCGGCGCCGTCCTCGGCACCCAGGGCTCCGGCCGCTCCGCCCTGCTGCTCGCCCTCGTCGGGCGCCTCCAGGGCGCCGGCGGCGAGCTCACCCTCGGGGACATGGACGGCATCCGCCACCCCCACCGGCTGCGCCGCGCCACCACGGTGGCCCGCATCACCGACTACGTGGAGCTCGAGCCGCTGCTCACGATCCGCGAGTGCATCGACGAGCACTGCCTCGCCGAGGGGATCTCGCGCCGCACCGGCCGCAAGCGCTTCGCGCGCCTCGAGGCCGCCGTCGGCTTCCACCCGGACCACGGCGACCAGGTCAGCTCCCTCCCCGTGGAGGACCGCACGATCCTCACCTGCATGCTCGCCTGCCTGCGCCCGGCCGACGTGATCGTCTACGACGACATCGACTCCTCCCTCACCCGCCCCCAGCTCGAGCACGTCTACCGCGTGCTCGAGACCCTGGGCCGCCTGGGTCACCGCTTCGTGGTGAGCGCCCTGACCTCCGCCCCCGTGCCCCGCGGCGCCGTCGTCGTCGAGCTGCCCACCCCGGGCCACGACGACCTGCCGGCCGCCCTCCCCACCCGTCC
>NZ_JAKRNH010000217.1:0-788 GCF_022346985.1 Micrococcus sp. ACRRV | reverse complement strand
CGCCCACACCGGTGATCGTGGAATACATCGACGAGCACAAGCACGAGTTCGGTGTCGAGCCGATCTGCACCACGCTGACCGCAGCGGGCACGCAGATCGCACCGAGCACGTACTACGCCGCCAAGACACGCCGGCCCTCGGCCCGCAGTCTGCGCGATGAGCAGCTGGTCGCTCAGATCCGGCGGGTGCATGAGGCCAACTACGGGGTCTACGGGGCCCGGAAGATCCACGCGCAACTGCGGCGGGAGGGCCTGCAGGTCGCCAGGTGCACGGTCGAGCGGCTCATGCGTGCCGCAGGACTGCGCGGGATCAGCCGCGCGAAGGGCCCACGCACGACAGTGACGGGCCGGGGCCCGGATGAGCGTGAGGACCTGGTGCAGCGCGACGTCACCGCGGCCGCCCCGAACCAGCTGTGGGTCGCTGACATCACTTACTGCCGCACTTTCGCCGGGTGGGTGTACGCCGCGTTCATCATCGACGTGTTCTCCCGACGGGTCCTGGGGTGGCAGCTGTCGACGTCGTTGCGCACGGACCTGGCGCTGGACGCGTTGGAGATGGCGTTCTGGACGCGTCAGCGTGCAGGCCAAGACGTGGCCGGGCTGCGGCATCACAGCGATAAAGGAGTCCAGTACGTCGCCGTGCGCTACACCCAGCGGCTGGCCCAGGCCGGCGCAGTCGCCTCGGTCGGCTCGGCGGGGGATTCTTACGATAAGTGTCCTCGCGGAGGCGTTCAACTCGCTGTTCAAGGCCGAGCTGATCCGGAACAAGGGCCCGTTCACGTCCATCGA
>NZ_JAKRNH010000216.1:0-797 GCF_022346985.1 Micrococcus sp. ACRRV | reverse complement strand
ATGCGTCCCAGGGTAGGCCGGTGCGCCGCCCTAGAGTGGACGCCATGCCCGCCCACGACGACGCCGCCCCGCGCCCGGACCTGACCGCGCTGCAGGACGAGGTGCTGGACTGGTTCGCCGCGCACGGCCGGGATCTGCCGTGGCGGGACCCGGACTGCCCGCCGTGGGGCGTGCTCGTCTCCGAGATCATGCTGCAGCAGACCCCCGTGGTCCGGGTCCTGCCCCGCTGGCGGGCCTGGATGGAGCGGTGGCCCACCCCCGCCGACCTCGCGGCCGCCCCCACGGCGGACGTGCTGACGGCCTGGGACCGGCTCGGCTACCCCCGCCGGGCGCTGCGGCTGCAGGAGGCGGCGCGGGCGATCGTCGAGCGTCACGGCGGCGAGGTCCCCGCGGACCCGGCCGCCCTCCGCGCCCTGCCCGGGATCGGCGAGTACACGGCGGCGGCGGTCTCCAGCTTCGCGTTCGGCATCCCGGAGACCGTGGTGGACACCAACGTGCGCCGCGTGCTGGCCCGCGCTCTCCGCGGCGAGGGCCTCCCGGGCCGGACCCTCACCCGCGCCGAGATGGCGGCCGCCCACGCCGCCCTGCCCGCCGACGAGCACCGCGCCAACCGGTGGAACGCGGCCGTCATGGAGCTCGGCGCGCTGGTGTGCACCGCCCGCTCCCCTGCGTGCGACCGCTGCCCGATCCGCGCCCGGTGCGCGTGGGTGGCCGCGGGGTCGCCCGCCCCCGAGGTCGCGCGGAGGGGCCAGGCCTGGGTGGGGACGGACCGGCAGGTGCGCGGGGCCGTCATGGCC
>NZ_JAKRNH010000215.1:0-822 GCF_022346985.1 Micrococcus sp. ACRRV | reverse complement strand
TCCCCGCCTCGCACGCCGGAGCCGCCCCCCTGGGCGCCCGCATCCTCGCGCAGGCCCGCTACGAGACCGTCACCGCCCTCCGCAACGGGGAGCAGCTGCTGGTCACCCTCGTGCTCCCCCTGCTGGCCCTCGTGGGGGTCCACGTCACCGGCCTGCTGGACGCCCCGGGCCGGAACGGCCTGGACCTCGCGGTCCCCGGCGTCCTGGCCCTGGCGGTGATCAGCGCCGCCTTCACCGCCACCGCGATCTCGACGGGCTTCGAGCGCCGCTACGACGTGCTCGCGGCCCTGGCGACCACCCCGCTGGGCACCGGCGGGCTCGTGGCCGGCAAGGCCGCGGCCGTCGCAGCCGTCCTCCTGCTGCAGACCATCGTCATCGGCGGGGTCGGCCTGGCCCTGGGCTGGTCTCCGGATCCGGCGGGGATCCCGCCCGCCGTCGTCGCCCTGCTCCTGGGCGCGGCCGCCTTCACCGCCCTCGGCCTGCTGCTGGCCGGGACGGCCCGCCCCGAGGCCACCCTCGCCGTGGCGAACCTCGTCTGGGTGCTGCTCGGCGCGCTCGGCGGCACGGTCTTCCCCTCGCGCTGGGCCTGGATGGACCTGCTGCCGTCCGGCGCCCTCGGCACCGCGCTGCGCTCCGCGCTGCAGGACGGCGCCTGGGCCCCCAGCGCCCTGGCCGTGCTCGCCGCGTGGACCGTCATGGCCGTGGCCGCCGCCCCCGCCCGACACCCCCGCCCCGCCCGGCCGTTGGTTGGCCCCCCCGGGGGCGGGGTCCAGGGCCCCCGCGCCCGGGGCGGCCGCCACCCCCAGCCCCCCGCCGCCCGGG
>NZ_JAKRNH010000214.1:0-823 GCF_022346985.1 Micrococcus sp. ACRRV | reverse complement strand
CTCTCTCGTTGGGCAGGAACGCCTCCCGGCGGCGCACCAGCGAGCCCAGGCGCAGGCGGCGGGCGCCGCGGGACGGGCCGGACGGGGCGGGGGAGTCCTCGATGTGGTCCACGCCGACAGCGTACGGCAGGGGCGCGGGGCCGCCGTGGGCCCCGCGGGCGCCGTACCGGGGGCTACCGTGGTGGCGAGTCAGGAGCCGGGCGGCCGCCGCCGCGACCGGCCCCGCCCGTCGACCGGAAGGACCCGCCATGACCTCCCAGCCCTCCTCCCCGTCCCTGCGCGGGGCCGTGGACCTCTCCTCCCTGCGCACCCCGCGCCCCGCGCCCGGCGCGCAGGGGGCGGGTGCACAGGGTGCCGGCGCCCCCGGCGAGCCCGCCTCCTGGGCCGTCCTCGACGCCGACTCCCGCCTGCTCGAGCAGCTCGTCCAGCTCTCCACCCAGGTGCCGGTGATCCTGGTGCTGCACGTGCCGGGAGACGCGACCTCGGAGGCCCTCTCCACCCAGTTCGCCGACGCCGCGGACGCCCAGGCCGGGACCGTCGTGATGGCGCGTCTGGACGTCGTCGCCGAGCCGCAGCTGCTGCAGGCGTTCGGGATCGGGGCCGGCCCCGCCGTCGTCGCGGTCGTGGCCGGCCAGCCCGTCCCGCTGGCCAACCAGGAGCTGCCCCAGGAGGCCCTCGACGGCCTCATGGGCCAGCTGCTCGAGGTGGCGCGGCAGAACGGCGTCGCCGGGCGGGTCCCCGCCCTGGCCCCGGCCCGCGACGGCGCGACCGCGCCGGGCAGGTCGTCCGCGGCGAGGGCCTCCTGGGCGCGACGGTGCAGCGG
>NZ_JAKRNH010000213.1:0-873 GCF_022346985.1 Micrococcus sp. ACRRV | reverse complement strand
TTGATCCCGAGCTCGGTGCAAGCATCCCGCCAGGCATGCGAGCGGTAGGCCGAACCGTTGTCCGAGAGCACCCGCTCCACCTCCACGCCCAGCTGCGCGAAGTGAGCGACCGCGCGGCGCAGCACCGCGATGGCGGTCTGGCTGCGTTCGTCGGAGTGCATCTCGACATACGCGAAGCGGGAGTGGTCATCGATCACGGTGTGCAGGAAGCCCACCCCGAGCCGGGGCTGGTATCGGGCATCACGGGTTCCTTCTCGGTCCGAAGTCGCCGCGCGGTGCTTCATGCCCTGCTGACGCCCGACGAATCGGTGCCCGCCCCCGTCGGGGATGCGTCCGAACTTCGTGACGTCAACGTGGATCAGCGAGCCGGGGTGGGGGTGCTCATAGCGGCGGATCGGCTCGGCGGTGACCCGGTCCAGACGGGCGAGGCGGTTGATCCGGCAACGCACGAGCACGGCATGGACGGTGGATGCCGGCATCCCGAGTTCTGAGGCGATCTGCACGGGCCCCAGGCGCCGGCGCCTTCTGGCGGCCACGATCTGTTTCACCACTGCAGGCGATGTTCTGGTCGGCATCGTGGCCGGCCGGCTGGACCGGTCGACCATGCCTGCAGGTCCCTCGGCCCGGAAGCGGGTGGCCCATTTGCGTGCGGTGGGTGGGGAGACCATGAACATCTTGGCCGCGGTGGCGACCGCCCAGTGCTCATCGACGATGAGCTTGGCCAGGCGTAGACGGGCGCGAGGGGTCAGGGCGGCGTTAGCGTGGGACATGAAGGCCTTCTGTTCGCGTGAGCGGTTTCTTGACAACTCCACTCTCGCAACAGGAGGCCTTCGCCTGTCAGCTGCTCACGCAACAACGTCCCTGGACATCACA
>NZ_JAKRNH010000212.1:0-877 GCF_022346985.1 Micrococcus sp. ACRRV | reverse complement strand
ACACCCGGCCCCCCGCGACGAGCCCTGCGATATGGCCCCTACCCGCCTGGTTGAGGGGCCATATTGCAGGGCTCGTCGTGCAGGGCGGGCGCGGAGCCGCATCGTGAGACGTCCGTCGTGCGCCGCCGGCCCCGCTGATAGCTTCTGCGCATGACCCTCACCGTGGCGCTGCTCTCCTTCGCGCTCCTGGCCCTGCTGATCACGCTCACGCCCGGCCTGGACACCGCCCTGGTGCTGCGGTACGCCGGCCGTCAGGGCTCCGGGGCCGCGTTCGCCGCGAGCGCCGGCATCTGCGCCGGCCTGTTCGTGTGGGCGGTCGCGGCCGCCCTCGGGGTCAGCGCCCTGCTGGCCGCGTCCGAGCTCGCGTACACCGCGCTGCGCTGGATCGGCGCCGCCTACATGGTCTATCTCGGCGTGCGCATGCTGATCGCGGCGGTCCGGGGCACGTCCGGGGACCACGACGGCGACGCCGCCCCCGCCCTCGTCCGCCGCGGCCAGGCCTTCCGCACCGGCTTCACCGTGAACCTGCTGAACCCGAAGGTCGGCGCGTTCTACGTGGCGCTGATCCCGCAGTTCATGGTCCCCGGTGTGGCCCCCGCGGTGATGGGCGTGCTCCTGGCGGTCGTGCACATCGCGGTCTGCCTCGCCTGGTTCGTCTTGCTGATCGCGTTGGTGGGCGTGGTGAGCGGCTGGCTGCGACGCCCGGCCGTGCAGCGCGGGATGGACGGCGTGGTCGGCACCGCCCTCGTGGGCTTCGGCGCCCGCCTGGCGCTCGCCAAGGCCTGACCCGGCCCGCGGGCCCGCCCGGCCCCGCGCCGGGGGGCCGCCGGCCGGGGGGGCGGGGGGCCGCTACGGGAGCGCGCTGCGGACGTCGCCG
>NZ_JAKRNH010000211.1:0-893 GCF_022346985.1 Micrococcus sp. ACRRV | reverse complement strand
GTGGACGGGGTCCGCCTTCTCCACCACGGGGGCCGTGGAGGAGACGGCCACCGGGGTGTCCGCCGGGGCGACACCCGTCGTCGGCCCGCCGAGGTCGGCCTCGACCGCCAAGCCCAGCGCCGCGGCGTGAACCGGCGCGGCGCTGGGCTTGGCGGTGGGGGCGGCCGGGGACCACGTCGAGCGGGGCGCGCTCGCTGAGCTCGAGCCGGCGGCGGACGGCGTGCCCGCTGCGGACGGGGACCAGGATCCGGACCCGTCGGTCGGCGACGGGGCACCTGCGGACGTCGACGCGCCGAGGGAGGACGACGCGGCGGCCGAGGACTCGGAGGCCGAGGCGGCGGAGGACGACGCCTCGTCCGCCTCGTCGGAGGACGCGGACGCCGTCGAGGACGGGCTCGTCGAGGCGGCGGCGGAGGAGGACGAGGAGGCGGGCGCGGGGCTCCCGGCTGCGGGCTGCTGCTCCGCGCCTCCGCACGCCGTGAGGGCGAGGGCGAGGGCGGCCAGGCCGGCGGTGAGACGGAGGCGGGGGTGGGAAGGCATGACGGGACGCTCCTGGGTGCTCTGGGGTGCCCGTCCTGGACCGCGCGCCGCGCAGGAGGGCCTCGTCCATCCTGCCAGGTCCCTCCGCCCCGACCGGTCACCGGAGGGTCACGATGCGGCCACGATGCGGACACGGCCGCGGCGCCGCCCTCCCCCGGGCTGCGCCGCGCGCCTCAGGCGGCCGGGGTGGGGGTGACCGGGTCCGTCGAGCCGCCCGTCGCCGGCAGCGGCCCGGAGGCCGTGGCGGTGCCGGTCACGTCGGCAGGCGTGGAGGGCGACGACGCCGTCGGGGCCGGGGAGGCCGTGTCCGTGGGCGCTGGGGCCGGGTCGGAGGACGGAGCGGGCTCCGACCC
>NZ_JAKRNH010000210.1:0-997 GCF_022346985.1 Micrococcus sp. ACRRV | reverse complement strand
AGCGTGGGCGCCGCCTGTTCCCCGCCGTCGCGACCTCCCCGGACCCCTCGGACCGTCCCGGCGGGGAACAGGCGGCGCCCACGCTCGTCGCCGAGCCGGCCGGCGGGGTGCCCGTGGTCACGGACACCCCGGCAGGCCTCGCCGCCTGCGCCGCCGCGCTCGCCGCCGGCACCGGCCCGGTGGCGGTCGACGCCGAGCGCGCCTCCGGCATCCGGTACGGCCAGCGGGCTTTCCTGGTGCAGCTCAAGCGTGCGGGCGCGGGCATCTGGCTGGTGGATCCCGAGGCGTTCGAGGACCTGGCCCCGCTGGACGAAGCCCTGCGCGGCGTGGAGTGGGTGCTCCACGCGGCCAGCCAGGACCTGCCGTGCCTGGCCGACTGCGGCATGCGCCCCGACCTGCTGTTCGACACGGAGCTCGCCGCGCGCCTGGCGGGACTGCCGCGCGTCGGGCTGGCCGCCGTGCTGGAGTCCCAGCTCGGCCTGACCTTGGCCAAGGAGCACTCGATGGCGGACTGGTCCACCCGTCCGCTGCCCGTCGACTGGCTGAACTACGCGGCCCTCGACGTCGAGCTGCTCGTGGAGCTGCGCGACGCCCTGGCCGCGCTCCTCGAGGAGCAGGGCAAGCTCGCCTGGGCCGAGCAGGAGTTCGAACACGTGCGCACCACCCCGCCCGCGGCGCCGCGACAGGACCCGTGGCGCCGCACCTCAGGGATGGCGGCCCTCAAGCGCCCCGTCCAGTTGGCCGTGCTGCGCCGTCTCTGGCAGGCGCGCGAGGACCTCGCCCGGCACCGGGACCTGGCCCCGGGCCGGCTCCTGCCCGACTCGGCGTTGGTGGCCGCCGCCTCCACCCTCCCGCGGACGGTGCCCGAGCTGCGCGCCACCCGCGGCTTCCACGGCCGCTCCGCCGCCCGCGAGGCACCGCGCTGGATCACCGCCATCCGGGCGGGGATCGACGACGCCGCCGCCGGGCAGGCCCCGCCCCGGCACGGCCCCGGCTC
>NZ_JAKRNH010000020.1:0-30153 GCF_022346985.1 Micrococcus sp. ACRRV | reverse complement strand
CGGCGCCCCCTCCACCGGCCGCCTCATCACGCACGTGACGGACTCGGACATCCCGATGGCCGACTACGGCCACGGCCCCCGGGTGGACGACCTGCAGCGCGAGGAGGCCTGGGGCTCCCGCGAGGCCGCCGGCCTCGCCCCCGTCGAGGACGCCCGGGCACAGGACGACGCCGCCCCGGCGTCCACCGCGGTGGACGAGAACGGCCACTGGGTCGCGAGCGCCCCGCAGCCGGACCGCTCCCTGCTGACCCCTCAGCTGCGCGCCAAGATCGACGCCATCGCGGTGGCCACCCTCACCGCCCAGTTGCAGAAGCGCGGCGTCCAGAACGCGACCATCGACGGCCCGCGCCCGATCCACCAGGGTCGGCGCGTCCTCGGCTACGCCAAGACCCTGCGCTACGTCCCCAAGCGCGAGGACCTCTTCAAGGAGTTCGGCGGCGGCTTCAACGCCCAGAAGCGGGCCATCGACTCGGTGCAGCCGGACGACGTGGTGGTCATGGAGGCCCGTGGCGAGCACGGCACCGGCACCCTCGGGGACGTCCTGGCCCTGCGCGCCCAGGTGAACGGCGCGAACGCCGTGATCACGGACGGCGGCATCCGCGACTCCGCCGCCGTGGCCGAGGTCGGCCTCCAGGTCTACGCCGGCGCCACGCACCCGGCCGTGCTGGGCCGCCGTCACATCCCGTGGGAGGTCGGCGGCACCATCGCCTGCGGCGGCACCACCGTGCAGCCCGGGGACATCATCGTCGGTGACGACGACGGTGTGGTGGTCATCCCGCCGTCCCTGCTCCAGGAGGTCGTGGACGACGCCTACGAGCAGGAGCTCCAGGACACCTGGGCGTACGAGCAGGTCAAGGCCGGCCACCCGGTGGACGGGATGTTCCCCCCGAACGCCGAGTGGAAGGCGAAGTTCGACGAGTACCGCAAGACCCTGCCGGACGCCCCGGCCCCGGAGGGCGACGCCTGAGCATGCGCCGGACGGACATCGGAACGCTCGGCCTCGCCGGCACCCCCGTCTCCAAGGCGGACCGCGCCTACCAGGCGATCCTCGAGGGGATCAGGGACCAGCGCCACGAGCCGGGCGACCGGCTGGTGCTGTCCCAGATCGCCGCGGAGCTGGGCATGTCCGTGGTGCCCGTGCGGGAGGCGATCCGCCGCCTGCAGTCCGAGAACCTGGTCGCCTACGAGCGCAACGTGGGCGCCACCGTGGTGGGCATCGACCCGGTCGAGTACCGCCACACCATGGAGACGCTGGCGCTGGTGGAGGGATTCTCCACCGCCCAGTGCGCCCCGCACGTGACCGCCGAGGACCTCGCGGCGGCCCGCGACGTGAACGCGACCATGCGCGCGATGACGGAGTCCGAGGAGGCCTGGGACCCGGTGGCGTTCACCGAGCTCAACCGCCGCTTCCACTCGATCCTGTTCGAGCATCACCAGAACGCGCATGTGCACGACCTGGTGCACCGGGGCTGGAACCGCCTGGCCGCGCTGCGCTCGTCCACGTTCGCGTACGTGCCCGGCCGAGCGGTGGCCTCCGTGGACGAGCACGAGCACCTGCTGCGCCTGATCGAGGACGGGGCGCGCTTCGAGGAGATCGAGGCCGCCGCCCGCGCCCACCGCCTGAACACCCTGCACGCCTACCTCGCCCACCAAGGAGAGCTCTCATGACCGAGATCAACGACCGCAAGCCCGAGGGCCTGCCCGACGTCCTGCGCCATTACATCGACGGCGAGTTCGTCGACTCGATCGACGGCGACACCTTCGAGGTGCTCGACCCGGTGACCAACGAGCCGTACCTGACGGCCGCCTCCGGCAAGGCCGCGGACATCGACCGCGCCGTCGCCGCCGCGAAGCGGGCCTTCGAGTCCGGCGAGTGGTCCCAGGCCCTGCCGCGCCAGCGCTCCCGCGTGCTGCACCGGATCGCCGACATCATGGAGACCCGCGGCGACCAGCTCGCCGAGATGGAGTGCTTCGACACCGGCCTGCCGATCAAGCAGGCGAGGGGCCAGGCCGCCCGCGCCGCCGAGAACTTCCGCTTCTTCGCGGACCTGATCGTGGCCCAGCACGACGACACCTTCAAGGTGCCGGGCCGCCAGATCAACTACGTGAACCGCAAGCCGATCGGCGTCGCCGGCCTGATCACCCCGTGGAACACCCCGTTCATGCTGGAGTCCTGGAAGCTGGCCCCGGCCATCGCCACCGGCAACTCGGTGGTACTGAAGCCGGCGGAGTTCACCCCGCTCTCGGCCTCCCTGTGGGGCGGGATCTTCGAGGAGGCCGGTCTGCCGAAGGGCGTGTTCAACATGGTGCACGGCTTCGGCGAGGAGGGCTACGCGGGCGACCCGCTCGTCAAGCACCCGGACGTGCCGCTGATCTCCTTCACCGGCGAGTCCCGCACCGGCCAGATCATCTTCGCCAACGCCGCCCCGCACCTGAAGGGCCTGTCCATGGAGCTCGGCGGCAAGTCTCCGGCCGTGGTGTTCGAGGATGCGGACCTGGACGCGGCGATCGACGCGACCATCTTCGGCGTGTTCTCCCTGAACGGCGAACGCTGCACCGCCGGCTCCCGCATCCTCGTGGAGCGCCCGATCTACGACGAGTTCGTGGAGCGCTACGCCAAGCAGGCGTCCCGTGTGAAGGTCGGCCTGCCGGACGACGAGGCCACCGAGGTCGGCGCCATCGTGCACCCGGAGCACTTCGAGAAGGTCATGTCCTACGTGGAGATCGGCAAGACCGAGGCCCGCCTGGTGGCCGGCGGTGGCCGCCCCGAGGGCTTCCCGGAGGGCAACTTCGTGCAGCCGACCGTGTTCGCGGACGTAAAGCCGGACGCCCGGATCTTCCAGGAGGAGATCTTCGGCCCGGTGGTGGCCGTCACCCCCTTCGACACGGAGGAGGAGGCCCTGCAGCTGGCCAACAACACCAAGTACGGCCTGGCCGCCTACATCTGGACCAATGACCTCAAGCGCGCCCACAACTTCGCGCAGAACGTGGAGGCCGGCATGGTGTGGCTGAACTCCAACAACGTGCGGGACCTGCGCACCCCGTTCGGCGGGGTGAAGGCCTCCGGCCTGGGCCACGAGGGCGGCTACCGCTCGATCGACTTCTACACCGATCAGCAGGCCGTGCACATCAACCTCGGCGAGGTCCACAACCCGGTGTTCGGCAAGCAGGAGTCCAAGGAGACCGGCGACGCCTGAGCCTGACCCCTCCCCCGAGCGCTTTCGTTCGAGAAACGGACGGCGTGTCGCCCCCTTTCGTGCGGGAGATGCACACCCGTCACGACGCCGGCCCCGCACCCCCACGTGGAGGTGCGGGGCCGGCGTCGTCCCGGGCTGCAGCGCCACCGCCCTGCCCTTCCACCCCACCGCATCGGCCGCGTCCCGGCCCACTTCCCAGCGGACGCCGGATCATATACGATCCATTCCCGAGCGTGGCCTGCACCACACTTCCTCCCGCCGCGCGGACCCCGGCCCGCCGGCACCGCCTGAACCAGGAGAGACCATGAGCAACCTCGAGTCCCGCAAGAAGACCTCCTCCGGCTTCTTCGTCACCGAAGAGGCCCCCATCACCCCCGCGAACCCGCTGCCGACGCCGAAGGCCGAGGCCCCGGACATCCTGCGCTGCGCGTCCATGGAGCTCGTGGTCACCGACCTCGCCGCGTCCCGCCACTTCTACGTGGACGTGCTCGGCCTGGTGGTCACCGAGGAGGACGAGGAGACCGTCTACCTCCGCTCCATGGAGGAGTTCATCCACCACAACCTGATCCTCCGCAAGGGCGAGACCGCCGCCGTCGCCGCATTCTCCTACCGCGTGCGCACCCCCGAGGACCTGGACAAGGCCGTGGCCTTCTACACCGAGCTCGGCTGCCGCGTGGAGCGGAACACGGACGGCTTCGTGAAGGGCGTCGGCGACTCCGTGCGCGTCGAGGACCCGCTGGGCTTCCCCTACGAGTTCTTCTTCGAGACCGAGCACGTGGAGCGCCTCGCCTGGCGGTACGACCTCTACACCCCGGGCGCCCTGGTCCGCCTGGACCACTTCAACCAGGTCACCCCGGACGTGCCCCGCGCCGCCAAGTTCATGCAGGACCTGGGCTTCCGCGTCACCGAGGACATCCAGGACGAGCAGGGCACCGTGTACGCCGCGTGGATGCGCCGCAAGCCCACCGTGCACGACACCGCCATGACCGGCGGCGACGGCCCCCGCATGCACCACGTCTGCTTCGCCACCCACGAGAAGCACAACATCCTGGCGATCTGCGACAAGCTCGGCGCCCTGCGCATGTCCGACCACATCGAGCGCGGCCCGGGCCGCCACGGCGTCTCCAACGCCTTCTACCTGTACCTGCGCGACCCGGACGGCCACCGCGTGGAGGTCTACACCCAGGACTACTACACGGGCGACCCGGACAACCCCGTGGTCACCTGGGACGTGCACGACAACCAGCGCCGCGACTGGTGGGGCACCCCGGTCGTGCCATCGTGGTACACCGACGCCTCCCGCGTGCTGGACCTCGACGGCAACCTGCAGCCGCTGGTCTCCCGCACCGACGACTCCGAGATGGCCGTGACCATCGGCGCCGACGGCTTCTCCTACACCCGCGAGGACGAGGGCGAGGAGTCCATGCCCGAGTACAAGCAGGGCGAGTACAAGCTGGGGAACCAGCTCTGACCCGAGCGCGCTCAGTCGTCCGACTTCGACCCTCCCGACCCTCGCAGGGCCTCGGGAGGGTCGATGTCGGACGAGTGGACGCAGAGGCGGGGGCTCAGCGGGCGGAGTCCGCCTCGAGGCCCTCGGCGAGCGCGGCCCGCATGCCGTCGGCGTCCAGCCGCACGCCGAAGACCGGCCCGTCCGGCTCGAGCAGCGGGGCCGCGGCGGAGGGGCCCGGGACCGGGTCGAAGCCGAGCGAGTCCACGTAGGCGGAGGCGCGGGCCACGGCGTCGTCGTCGGAGCCGACCACGGCCAGGGCGCGCCGGCCGGCGGCGCCGTGCTCCCGCGCGTCGGCGAGCAGCTCCGCGTAGGCGGCGTGGTTGAGGGACTTGACCACGCGCACCCCCGGGGCGCGCGCGGCCCACACGTCCGCGTCCATGCGGTGCTCGGAGTCCGGCCCGTCCGTGTACTCCCACGCGTTGGTGGCGTCCACGACGACGCCGCGCGCGGCCGTCAGGTCCAAGCCCGCCAGGGCAGGCTGGGGCACGGCGAGGACGACGACGTCCGCCTCCTGGAGCAGCTCTGCCAGGGGCACGGCGCGGGCCTCCGGAAGGACGCTCTCCAGGACGAGGCCGAACACGGGGTCGTCGGGGCGGTCGGCGACGAGGATCCGGTGCCCGGCCTCGGCGGTGAGGCGTCCGATGGCCGAGCCGAGCTTGCCCAGGCCGATCAGGCCGACGGTCATGGTGTCATTCATGTTTGAAATAACCTCGGCCCCTGGGTTGTTGTTCCCGATGCAGGAAGCCCCGCATGAGACGGTCCCCACATCCGGGCGGCCGCGCATCGGCCAGGAGAGGCAGCACACCATGGACGTGGAGTTCCACATCGACACCTTCGGCGACCGCACCAGCACCCTGGACGGCGAGCTGGAGTCGCACGCGCAGGGCGTGCGCCACGTCGTCGAGCTGGCGGAGACCGCCGAGCAGGCGAGCGTCGACGGCATCACCATCGGCGAGCACCACCGCGACGACTACACCGTCTCCGCCCCGGACATGGTGCTGGCCACCATCGCCGGCCGCACCGAGAGGCTGACCCTGGGCACGGGCGTCACCGTGCTCTCCTCCGACGACCCCGTGCGCGTCTACGAGCGCTTCGCCACCCTCGACGCGCTCTCCTCCGGCCGCGCCGAGGCGATCGTAGGCCGTGGCTCCTTCACCGAGTCCTTCCCGCTGTTCGGCTACGAGCTCTCCGACTACGAGGAGCTGTTCGAGGAGAAGCTGGCCCTGTTCGCCGAGCTGCGCGCCGAGCAGCCGAACCCCGCGTCCTGGACCGGCAAGCTCACCCAGAACCTGGAGGACGTGGTCCTCTATCCGCCGCTGGAGGGTGCCGAGCCGCTGAAGGCGTGGGTCGCCGTCGGCGGCTCCCCGCAGTCCGTGATCCGCGCCGCCGGCCACGACCTGCCCCTGATGCTCGCGATCATCGGCGGCCCGTCCGCGCGGTTCGCCCCGTTCGCCAAACTCTACCGCGACGCGCGCGAGAAGTTCGGCCACGCGGGCGAGACGCAGGTGGGCTTCCACATGATCGGCCACGTCGCGGAGACCGACGAGGCCGCCCTCGAGCAGTTCGCCCCGCACTACCTGGAGCACCACAAGCGCCTCGGCGCGGAGCGCGGCTGGGGCTCCATGGGCATGGAGGGGCTGATGCACGAGGTGCGCCACTCCCTCATGGGCGTGGGATCCCCCGAGACCGTGGCCAAGAAGATCGCCCGCGGGATCGCCGACCTCGACGCGACCCGGGTGAACTTCAAGGTCCAGCACGGGCCCATCCCCCACGAGTACAACCGCCGCTCCGTGGAGCTGTTCGGCGAGAAGGTCATCCCGCTCGTGAAGGACATGCTGGCCGCGTCCTGACCGGGGTGGCCGACGACGACGCGGCGCCACCGCCCGGCGACCCGATCGTGACCCGGGCCACA
The DNA here is from genome assembly GCF_022346985.1 of Micrococcus sp. ACRRV. Classification (NCBI taxonomy): domain Bacteria; kingdom Bacillati; phylum Actinomycetota; class Actinomycetes; order Micrococcales; family Micrococcaceae; genus Micrococcus; species Micrococcus sp. ACRRV. The sequence continues at coordinate 23,534 of NZ_JAKRNH010000020.1, read as the reverse complement.
CGCCCGCGCCCCGCAACGTATACGATTGAGGGGGCGCGGGCGCCGTCGCTCCCCCGCCGACGCCGACGTCGTGAGGAGACATCGTGCTGGACCATGCCACCCATGTGAAGATCGCCGACGAGCTGTTCGAGGCCGGCCGGGCCGGCACGCCGGTCCCGCTGCTCACCGCACGGTACGCGGACATGGAGGTCGAGGACTCCTACGCGGTCCAGCGCATCTGGGCGGAGCGCCGCGTCGAGGCGGGCCGCCGCGTCGTCGGCCACAAGATCGGCCTGACGTCCAAGGCCATGCAGGCCGCCACCGGCATCACCGAGCCCGACTACGGCGTGATCTTCGACGACCAGGTCTTCGAGTCCGGCCACGTCTACGAGACGGCGCGCATCACCAACCCGCGCATCGAGATGGAGCTGGCCTTCGTGCTCAAGGAGGAGCTGCGCGGCCCGCACGTGAACCTCTTCGACGTCCTGCGCGCCACCGAGTACGTGGTCCCCGCGCTGGAGATCCTCGACGCGCACATCGAGCTGGCCGGCCGCACCATCGTCGACACCATCGCGGACAACGCCGCCCTGGGCTCCATGGTGCTCGGCGGCCGCCCCGTCGCCCCCGACGCCGTGGACCTGCGCTGGGTGGCCGGCACCCTCTCCCGCAATCAGACCATCGAGGAGACCGGCGTGGCCGCGGGCGTGCTCAACCACCCGGGCAACGGCGTGCACTGGCTGGCCAACCGCCTCGGCGAGCACGGCGACGCCCTCGCGGCCGGGGAGATCGTGCTGGCCGGCTCCTTCACCCGCCCCATGCACGTCTCCGCCGGGGACACCGTCACCGCGGACTACGGCCCCCTGGGCACCGTCACCTGCTTCTTCGCCTGAGCCGTCCGCACCCCGCCGACCGCCGCCCGCACCCCCGAGAGGACCCCCCATGCCCGTCCGTCTGAACGCCCAGCCCCTGGTCCGCGACCTCTTCACCCCCGAGGCGCGCGCGGCCCGGGGCGGCCGGCCCGCGGCGGGCATGTTCCTCAGCTCCGGCGACGTCACGGCCGCGGAGATCTGCGCCGGCGCCGGCATGGACTACCTCCTGATCGACGGCGAGCACGCCCCCCTCTCCCTGGAGAGCGTGCTCGCGCAGCTGCGCGCGGTCGCCGGCTACGGGGTGCCCGTGATGACGCGGGTGCCGTCCCTGGACGCGGTCCTCGTCAAGCAGTTCCTGGACCTGGGCGCCCAGACCCTGCTGGTGCCGATGGTCGACACCGCCGAGCAGGCCGCGGAGGCCGTGCGCGCAGTGCGCTACCCCCCGCACGGGGTCCGCGGCGTCGGCTCCGCCCTGGCCCGCTCGGGCCGCTGGAACCGGATCGACGGCTACCTGACGCACGACGCCGACCACGTGGGCCTGTTCGTGCAGATCGAGACCGCCGCCGGAGTGGAGAACGCCCGCGCCATCGCGGAGACGTCCGGCGTGGACGGCATCTTCGTGGGGCCCTCGGACCTCTCCGCGTCCATGGGGCTGATCGGGCAGCAGACCCACCCGGACGTGGTGGCGGCCGTGCAGTCCGTGATCGCCGCCGCCAACGCGGCCGGCACCGTGGTGGGCGTCAACGCGTTCGCCGAGCCGCAGGCCCGCGCCTACGCCGAGGCCGGCGCGGACTTCGTGAACGTGGGCGCCGACGTCGCCCTCCTGGCCCGCGCCGCCGAGGCCCTCGCGGACACCTGGTGCCCGGCCCCCGAGGCCGCGGCCGACGACGACGCCGGGTCCCGCGCGTCGTACTGAGGGGGCGCGCCTCCTCCCCCATCCCCACTGACTCGTCCGAAACCGACCCTCCGGTCTGGCCATCTGCGCTGACTCGTCCGAAACCGACCCTCCGGGGGCCTGCTGCCCCGCAGTGCGTCGCTTTCGGACGAGTCACCGCTGGGCGAGCCGAAGAATCCGTGCCGCCACAGGACCGAGGCCAGCGTGGACGTCGGCGGCCACGACCTTGATCACCGTCCAGCCGTGGTCGGCGCACCAGCGGTCCCGCCGGACGTCGCGCTCCTGCTGCTCCCGCGTCCGGTGCCGGGCGCCCTCGTACTGCACCACCACCCTCCACTGCGGGAACGCCAGATCCACCACCGGTCCCTTGGCGCCGTCCTCGCCCCACAGCCGCACCTGCACCTCGGGCTCCGGCAGGCCCTGATCCACCAGCCCCAGTCGCGTGCGGGTCTCCATGGGCGAGGCCACGTCCTCCCGCATGCGCTCCACGACCTTGCGCGCAGCCCGCACGCCGCGGAACCGGCCCCTCCGCCCCAGCGCCTCTCGGAGCGCTGCGGCCGAGTGCTCCCCCGGCAGGAAGCCGTGCTCGTCGTCCCAGCCGGGCGCCATGACCGCGTCCGCGACGACGACCAGGTCCTCCACGCTCAGCCGCGGATGCAGCGAGCACAGGTCCCACAGGGTGCGCGGCGGCGTCGTCACCCGCACCCCGGCCACCAGCGCGACGTCCAGCGCCGGGATGCCGGCCTGGTGCGCCACCAGTCCCCGTCGCCGGGTTCGCCCCGCTCCGGCGGTGAAGGTCAGGTGCACGTCCCGCTCGTCCGCCGCCCACGCGGGGAGGGGCAGCCCGTGCAGGCGCGCCGCAGTGGTGTGGGAGACGACGGCGTGCGGCACCATCCGCTGATAGGCCCGGACCTCCTCGGGCAGCCAGCCGCGCTCCGCCGCGGTCGCGTCGCCCGTGGAACTGGACGCGCTTCGGGGGCGGTGGATCCCGTGGGCGACGCGCCGCAGGTCGGGTGAGCGCACACGCTGAGCGGGAGCACCGGCGGCGAGGAGCTCCCGGGTGGTGAAGGGCCCGGAGATGAGAGAGTCCGGCAGGGCGAGGGGACGAAGGGGCATGACCCCACGGTGGACGGGACGAGGTGGTCGGACGTGGTCAGGACCGGACCGCTGGGGACGGCGGCCGGATCGTGGTGCACGGTGCAGGACCTGTCCGGGCCGGCGACACGCGCACAGCGTCGTCCGCACCGACCGACGCACGGCTGGCTCCGTCCGACCCCATGGTTCACTCGGCCGAAACCGACTCACTGAGGATGGGCGAGCTCGTGAGAGCGTCGAATTCGGCCGACTCGGCGCGGGGGCTGGGGCCGGCGACCGGGCAGGGCTGGGACGGTCGACTGCCGCGCCGTAGCGTGGCCCCATGCCCGTTCCCGCGCTGCAGCACCGCTTCGCCGACCGCCTGCCCGAGCTCGCCGTCCCGTGGCAGGCCCGGCCCGCCCCGGCCCCGACGCTCGCCGCGCTGAACGCGCCGCTGGCCGCCGAGCTCGGCCTGGACCCCGCATGGCTGGCGACCGACGCCGGGCTGGCGTTCCTCACGGGCACGGAGCCGGGACCCGGCGCGCGGCCCGTGGCGCAGGCCTATGCCGGCCACCAGTTCGGCTCCTACTCCCCCCTGCTCGGCGACGGCCGCGCCCTGCTGCTCGGCGAGCTCACCGCCCCGGACGGCACCCTCCACGACGTCCACCTCAAAGGGTCCGGCCTCACCCCGTTCTCCCGGGAGGGCTCCGACGGGCTCGCCGCGCTCGGCCCGATGCTCCGCGAGCTGGTGGTCTCCGAGGCCCTCCACGCGCTCGGCATCCCGACCACGCGGGCGCTCGCCGTCGTCGCCACGGGCGGCCCGGTGCGCCGGCAGCGCGTCCTGCCGGGCGCGGTGCTGGTGCGGGTGGCGGACTCGCACCTGCGCGTGGGCACGTTCCAGCACGCCGCGGCCCTGGTGCACGCCGGCCGCGCACCCGAGGACCTGCTCACCCGACTGGTCGCCGAGTCCCTGGAGCGGCACCATCCGGGCCACGCCGACGACGCCGCCCCCGCCCTGGCGCTGCTGCGGGCGGTGGTGGCGGCGCAGGCGGAGCTCGTGGCGCGGTGGATGCTCGTGGGGTTCGTGCACGGGGTGATGAACACGGACAACATGACGGTCTCCGGGCAGTCCATCGACTTCGGTCCGTGCGCGTTCCTCGACGGGTTCGACCCGGACGCGGTGTTCTCCTCGATCGACCGCGGCGGCCGGTACGCCTACGGGGCGCAGCCGCGGATCGCCCTGTGGAACCTCAACCGGTTCGCGGAGGCCCTGCTGCCGCTGCTCGCCCCGGACCCCGAGGCCGCCGTCGCGGCGGCGGAGGAGGCCCTGGGCGGTTTCGCCCCCGCGTTCGACGCCGCCTGGCAGGGCGGCCTGGCCGCCAAGCTGGGGCTGGCCCGCTCGGCGGACTCAGACGCCCTCGCCGCGGAGCTGCTGCGGCTCCTCGCGCAGGACCGCGCGGACTGGACGGCCTCGTGGGCGAACCTCTCCGGCCTCCCCCTTCCCGCGGACTGGCTCGCCCGGTGGCGGGCCCTGGACCCCGACCCGGAGCTCGCCCGCGCCGCGAACCCGCTGCGGGTGCCGCGCAACCGGCCCCTGCAGGCCGCCCTGGACGCGGCCGAGGACGGCGACCTGGCCGACGTCGAACGGGTCCTGGCGGCGGTGCGGGAGCCGTTCACCCCGCGGGCGGACGCGTCGGACCTCGACGTCCCCCCGGCTCCCGGCGCCGGCGGGGAGGCCCCGTTCGTCACCTTCTGCGGGACGTGAGCCGCGCGGCCGGGGTGAGCACGTGACGACGGTCCGCTGACGAGCGCGCCGCGCAGGGCGGGGGCCGACGTCGTCCCGCGCCCGGTGCTCAGCCGCGCAGCAGCGCCTTGACCGGCACGCTGGGGTCGGCGAGCCGCTCGGGGTCCACGACGATCCCGCGGTCCACGATCCGCCGCGCCGCCTTGACGGCCATCGGGTCGTCGACGGAGGCGGCGCCGACCATGGCGCCGTCGGCCGCGAGCGCGAAGGACGCGACCACCGTGCCGCGCACCTCGCGGTCCACGATCCGCCCGCCCTCCGGCGGGCGCATGGCGCCCACGCCCTCGACGTGCACCCCGTGCCGGTCCGACCAGAACCACGGGGCGCCCCGCTCGGGGAGGTCCTCGCCCAGGAGCGCGGCGGCGGCATCGGCGGCGTCCTGCAGGGCGGGCTCCCAGTGCATGGCCGGGGCGGCGTACCCCGCGTCCCGACGCCGAGCCGCGTCGCCCACCGCGAGCACGCGGGGATCGGAGGTGCGCTGGGCGGCGTCGACGAGGATGCCGCCGTCCACGGCGAGCTCGAGGCCCGCCTCGGCGGCCAGGGCGGCGTCGGGGAGGATGCCCACGGCCGCCACCACCAGGTCCGCGTCCAGGGCGGCCTCCCCGCCGTCGGCGAGGGCCACGTGGACGCGGTGGGGCGCGTCGAGACCCGGGGCGTCGTCGGCATGCTCGATGCGCAGGGCCCGGCCCTGCACGACGTCCACTCCGCGTGCGGCATGCAGGGCGTGGAGGCGCGCGGCGAGGGCCGGACCCACCGCCGCGGCGGCCGGGGCCGGGCTCGCGGACACCAGGGTCACCTCGGCCATCGCCTCCCGGGCGGCGGAAGCCACCTCGGAGCCGGTGAGCCCCGCGCCGACCACCACGACGCGCGCCCCGAAGTGCAGGCGCGCGGCGATCGCCTCGGCGTCGGCGCGGGTGCGCAGGACCAGCACGCCGGGGCGGTCCCCGCCGGGCACGTCCAGCGGGCGGGGACGCCCGCCGGGGGCCAGCACGACGGCGTCGGCGGCACGGACGGTGCCGTCGTCGAGCACCGCCGCGGGGTGCTCCCCGGTCAGGTCCATACCGTCCACCCGGGCGGTCACCAGCTCCACGGCGTGCTCGGCGAACCACGCCGGAGGGGCGAACAGCAGCCGGTGCGCGTCCGTCTCCCCCGTGAGGAAGTCCTTGGACAGCGGCGGCCGGTCGTAGGGCAGGCCCTGCGGATCCACCAGGGTCAGCTTCCCCTCGAACCCGCGGCGGCGCAGCTCCCGCACCGTGCCGAAGCCGGCGACGCCGCCGCCCACCACCAGCACGGAGGCGGGCACGGTCACTCGCCGTCCTCGACGGTGAGCCACAGGTCGCCGTCGCGCTCCTCCACGCGGTGGGTGCCCACGGGCTTCGTGGCGGGCAGGGAGAGCGCCTCGCCGGTGCGCAGGTCGAACGAAGCGCCGTGCAGCGGGCACTCGACGCGGCAGTCCTCCACGAACCCCTCGGAGAGCGCGTAGTCCTGGTGGGTGCAGGTGTTGTCGATCGCGTAGAACGCGCCGTCCTCCGCGTGGAAGACGCCGATGTGGTCCTTGGTGCCCGTGGTGTCGTTGGGGACCAAGAGGGACTCGCCCTCCGGGACGGCCGACGCCGGGCCGACGTTGATCTCGCGTGACATGGGGTGCTCCTCGGGGTCGCGGGCTGCGCTCGGTGGTGGCCGGCGCCTTCGCTCCACACTACGACGCCGCTCCCGCCGCGGCCTGGTCGCTCACCCCTGGCTGTGGAGCCGTCCGTCCTCGAGGTGCCACCGCTGGTCGCAGGCGGCGGCGACCTCGGGGTCGTGGGTGACCACCACCACGGCCCGCTGTGGGCCGACCGCCGAGCGCAGCAGCTTGACGACGTCGCGGGTGCGCGCCTGGTCCAGCGCGCCGGTGGGCTCATCGGCCAGCACCAGCGGCGGGTCGTTGATCAGCGCCCGCGCCACCGCCACGCGCTGCTTCTCCCCGCCGGAGAGGGTGCGGGCCCGGTGGTGCGCGCGATCGGCCAGGCCGACCCGGTCGAGCGCCAGCGCGGCGCGACGGCGCTGCTCGGCCCGGGAGCCTCCGCCCGGCCCGTAGCGCAGGGGCAGCAGCACGTTGTCCAGGGCCGTGGCGTGCTCCATGAGGGCGAAGTCCTGGAGGACGATCCCGCACCGCCGGTTGCGGTGCCGGTCCCCACCGCGGCTCCAGGGCGGCGGCAACGGGACCCCCTCGAGCAGGACCTCTCCGGCGTCCGGGGAGTCCAGGCACGCGAGGATCCGCAGCAGGGTGGACTTGCCGGAGCCGGAGGGCCCGGTGACGGCATGCATCTGCCCGGCCGGCACGCTCAGGGACACCCCGCGCAGCACGGGGACCTCCGAGGCGGCAGTGGTGAAGGACTTGTCCACGTCGTGGACCTCGAGCAGGCTCATGCGGCCTCCTTCGTCGTCGTGCGGGTCGGGGTGCGGCGCCGTGGACCGAAGGTCGCGGCCAGGGCACGCCAGGAGGAGAGGGCGGCCCAGCAGCCGACACCGAGCACCAGGGCGAGGGCCACCGCCGCCAGTGCGGTGGGCGACGGTCCGGGCACGGCGGCCGCCCCCGCCAGCAGGCCCAGGCCCGCCGGCAGCACCCAGGCGAGCAGCACCGGCACGGCGATCCGCACCGCCGCCTGCCAGCGTGCGGCCCCGACCATGGCCGCGATCCGCCAGGTCGGGGCGAGGGCCCGTGCGAGGACCCCGAGGGCGCCGAACAGGGAGACCACCGCCCCCAGGACGGCCGACCCGAAGAGGAGGACCAGGGTGCGTGAGCTGGAGGTCAGCGACTGCAGCAGGCCCGAGGACTCGGCGGTGAGGGGTTGAGCCGCGACCAGCAGGCGCTCGGATTCGAAGGGGCGGGCAGAGGCGTCGAGCACCGGGACAGCGTCCGGGCCGAGCACCACCGTGCGCAGCAGCAGGGCTTCCAACTCCTCGGCGGGGTAGAGGCCGGGCAGGCTCGCCGCCGGGAGGACGATGAGCGCGGCCTCGTCCAGCGGCACCGAGCCCATCATCGGGTCCAGTGTGGTGGCCCCCTGGGCCAGGCGGCCCACCACCGGGATCATCGCGCCCTGGAACTGCACCCGCGTCGTCGGAGGCGGCGCGCCGTCCACGAGCAGAGCGTGGGGGTCCTTCGCCCGGGAGGCGCTGCCGAGGACCGCGTAGGGCGCGGGCGCACCGTCCGAGTCCCGGGGAACGGCCGCCCCGGTGGGCGTCATCGAGTCATCCACCCCCGTGGCTCGGAGGAAGTCCTCGGTCACCACCATCGCCCCGGGCAGGTCGTCGCCGAAGCGATCCCCGTACGGGTCCATGGTGTATGCCAGCCGCTGCGGGTCCTCCAGCAGGGACAGCAGGCCGGCGGTCCGTGAGGCCGCCCCGGCCTCCCCCTCGGGGTCGAGGACGGGGGTCTCGTCTAGTCCGTCCTGCAGCGTCGGCGTCATGCCCTCAGCCGCGGGGCGTGCGCTCACCCTGGCCAGGTAGATCCCGTGCAGCGACGCCGCGCCCTGCTGCTCCCAGCGATGCAGGTGGGCGCTGACCTCGCCGGCCTCGCTCACCTGCTGGAAGGAGAGACCGAGGAGCAGGCAGGAGACGACCGCGTGGAGGAACGCCCCGAGGATCAGCGGCCAGAATCGGGCGGCGTCGTTCAGGCCGTCGGCGAGGGCCACTGCGAGGGCTCGCGTGCTCATCGTGGCACCCGCTTCATCCACAGCGCGCCCACGTGGGTGAGCGCGACGAGGGCGGCGTCGGCCAGGATGGCACCCGCCACGATGAGGGCGGCCGTTCCCGGCGCCGGCGTCGTCAGGGTGCCGCTGAGGATCATGCCCAGCCACAGCGCCGCGGCGAGCGCCGCGGCCGCGGCGAACGGGACGGCGCTGGCCGCCCAGCGGGACGCGGCGGCGCGCAGGGATGAGACGCCGAGCAGCCGCAGCACCCGCACGGCGGGGCGCTGCCCGGCATGGAGCGTGAGGGCCCAGAAGGCCGTGACGCTCAGGCATGTCAGGGCCGTCAGCCCGGTGGTCGCGCTGAGGGTGGGCGCGCGGAGGGCGGCCTCTGCTGCAGTGGCAGCTGGCGCAGCCTCCACCTCAAGGCCGGACTCGCGCAGGCGGCGCACGAGATCCTCGATCTCGCCTGCATCGCCCACGAGGAACCCCACGTTGGAGCTGGAGTCGTCGAACACGGGCGTCGGCTGGATGAGGCTGACCGAGGGCAGCCCCCGCCAACGGTCGGGCGGGACGACGACGGCCGGCCGGGTGGCCAACTGCCCGTCCTGCACCGCTCGGGCCGCGAGCATGCCCCCGCCACGGACCAGGAACCCGCCGGCCTCGCGAGTGGATCCGAGGGTCTGCTCGTCCACGCCCGTCAGGCACGAGGCTGCTGGCCCCGCCACATGGAACAGACCCGGATCGGCTCCCGTCACCATCGCGGTGAGGTCACGGCCGGTCAGAGCGGCCTCCAGCGCAGACCAGACGCGGTCGGCGCCGACCACGTTGACGTCCCACACGGCTTCACCGCAGTCCTCCGCCCCGAAGTACTGCTGGCGATGGACGGACATGGAGCCCGCGAGGCCGAGAGCGAGCCCACACAGTGCCGTCAGGAGAACGGCGCGCGTGAGCAGCCGGCCGAGTAGCTGGGTCCCCATGCCCGTCCGCCGCCTTCGTCAGTTCCCCTTGACCGGCTCAGACAACGCCCATACGGGACATCGTTGAGGCCGTAGTTGAAGTAGGTCCTCGGAGCGTTGAGCCCCAGGGAGTCCCCGAACGTGGTCGAGCGGCTCACCGTCTGTCCGCACCTGCTGTCGCCCATGCCGCGCTCTTCGTGAACATGCGCATGATGGCCTCCTTGCCATCAGACACCCAGAGAGCCCCGATGATCCCCTGTGACGTCGCTCACATTTAGGTGAGTGCGATCATCCTCCGTCCGCGCGGGGGAGGTGTCAAGCAGATTCTCAGCCAGTACCTCGGCGCTGGTCGTGGCGATGATGCCGCCATGGCGAACCGGTCCCCTCCGTGGCAGAGGGGACCGGCGCCGTCGTCGGGCTCAGGAAGCCTGAGCGGCCGTCCGTTTCGCGAACGGAAGCGTCCGCCACGCCGTCCGTTTCGCGAACGAAGGCGTCAGGCGGAGGCGTCGACCTCCTCGAAGGTGACGCCCTCGTGGGTGGCCTGCAGTTCCTCGAAGGTGATGCCGTGCAGCTCGCGGACCTTCACCACGCCGGAGGAGTCCAGCAGGAACACGCCCTTGTCCGCGTAGATGCGGGACACGCAGCCCACGCCGGTGAGCGGGAACGTGCACTCGGGCATCAGCTTGCGGTCGCCCTTCTTGGTGAAGAGGTCCATCATCACGTAGGTGTCCTTGGCCCCGATGGCCAGGTCCATCGCGCCGCCGACGGCGGGGATCGCCCCCGGCTTGCCGGTGGACCAGTTGGCGAGGTCGCCGGTGGCGGAGACCTGGTACGCGCCCAGCACGCACACGTCCAGGTGGCCGCCGCGCATCATGGCGAACGAGTCCGCGTGGTGGAAGTAGGAGGCGCCGGGCAGCTCGGTCACCGGGATCTTGCCGGCGTTGATGAGGTCCTCGTCGACCTGCTCGCCGTGGGCCTGCGGGCCGAAGCCGAGCATGCCGTTCTCGGTGTGCAGGGTGACGTGCTGGTCCGCGTCGAGGTAGTCGGACACCGTGGTCGGCTGGCCGATGCCCAGGTTCACGTAGGAGCCGGGGGCGATGTCCGCGGCGATCACCTGGGCCAGCTCCTCGTGGCTCAGCGGGTTCTCGGTGTGGGTGAAGCCCATGGTGTTCCTCACTTCCCCTCGGCGGCCTGCCCGGCCGCGGTCTCGGTGGCCAGGCAGGGCTTGGGCTTGCCGGCGGCCAGGGCCTCGCGCTCCTCGCGCTCCTTCACGCCGGACTCCGTCTGGATCCGCACCACGGTGTCCACGTAGATGGACGGGGTGATCACGTGCTCCGGGTTCAGCGGCTCCTCGCTGATCTCGTCCACCTGGACGATCGTCGTGGCGGCCGCGGCGGCCATGACCGGCCCGAAGTTCCGGGCGGTCTTGCGGTACACGAGGTTGCCGTGACGGTCCGCGGCGTAGGCCTTGATCAGGGCGACGTCGCCCTTGATCGGGGACTCCAGCACGTAGTGCCTGCCGTCGATCTCGCGGACCTCCTTGCCCTCGGCCAGCTGGGTGCCGTAGCCGGTGGGTGTGAAGAACCCGCCGATGCCGGCGCCGCCGGCGCGCAGCCGCTCGGCCAGGTTGCCCTGGGGCACGAGCTCCAGTTCGATCTCCCCGGCCCGGTAGGCCTCGTCGAAGTGCCACGAGTCGGACTGGCGGGGGAAGGAGCAGATGATCTTGGCGACGCGCCGCTCCTTGATCAGCAGGGCGAGGCCGGCGTCGGCCTGGCCCGCGTTGTTGTTCACCACCGTCAGGCCGGTGGCGCCGGACTCCAGCAGGGCGTCGATCAGCTCCATCGGCTGACCGGCGTTGCCGAACCCGCCGATCAGGACGGTCTGGCCGTCCTTCACCTGGGCGACGGCCTCGGCAACCGTCTCCACGAACTCCAGCACGGGGGGTCCCTCCTTCTCGGTCTCGGTCGGTCCCGGTGGCCGCGCTCAGCGCGCGTCCACGTTCTCCAGGACGACGGCGATGCCCTGGCCCACGCCGATGCACAGCGCGGCCACGCCCCACCGCTCGCCGGTGGCCTGCAGGCGGCGGGCCAGGGTGCCGAGCACGCGGGTGCCGGACGCGCCCAGCGGGTGGCCGATGGCGATGGCGCCGCCCCACGCGTTCACGATCTCCGGGTCCACGCCCCAGGCGTCCACGCACACCAGGGACTGGGCGGCGAAGGCCTCGTTGAGTTCGACGGCGGCCACGTCCTTCCACGTGATGCCGGCGCGGCGCAGGGCCACGTTGGCGGCCTCCACCGGGGCGTAGCCGAAGAAGTTCGGCTCGTTCGCGGCGGTGGCGCGGCCGGCGATGCGGGCGATCGGCGGCAGGTCGAGCACCTCGGCGCCCTTCTCCGAGCCGAGGAAGGCGGCGGAGGCGCCGTCGTTCATCGGGGAGGCATTGCCGGCGGTGACGGTGCCGTTCTCCTTGCGGAACACGGTGCGCAGGCCGGCGAGGGTCTCCGGGGTGGAGTCCGGGCGGACGGTCTCGTCCCGCTCCAGGTCGGTGCCGGGCACCACGGTGACCAGGTCGTCGTACCTCCCCTCGTCCCAGGCCTTCGCCGTGAGCTGGTGGGAGCGGGCGGCGAACTCGTCCTGGCGCTCACGGGAGACGTCGAAGCGTTCACGCAGCTGCTCGGTGGCCTCACCGAGGGAGACGGTCCACTGGCTCGGCATCGCGTCGTTGATCAGGCGCCAGCCGAGCGTCGTGTTGGCGGCCTCGAGGTTGTGCAGGGGGAACGGGCGGGACGTCTTGGGCAGCACCCAGGGGGCGCGGGACATGGACTCCACGCCGCCCACGAGCACCACGTCCGCCTCGCCGGTGTTGATCTGGCGGGAGGCGATGATCGCGGCGTCCAGGGAGGAGCCGCAGAGGCGGTTCACGGTGGTGCCCGGGATGGACAGCGGCAGGCCCGCCAGCAGGGTGGCCATGCGGCCCACGTTGCGGTTCTCCTCGCCGGCGCCGTTGGCGTTGCCGAAGACGACCTCGTCGATCTTCTGCGGGGCGGCGGCGTCCGTGCCGGCCTCGATCGGGTGCCCGGCGGCGGCGTCGGCCACGGCCTGGGCGGACTCGGCGCGCAGACCCTCCAGGCCCGGGGCGCGGTCCACGAGGGTGCGGACCACGTGGGCGGCCATGTCGTCGGGGCGGACGCCGGCGAGCTTGCCGCCGATCTTGCCGAAGGGGGTGCGGACGGCGTCGAAGACGTAGGCATCGGTGAGGCTCATGGCCTCACCGTAGGCCCGCCCGCGCGGCCGGGCCAGGGATGTTCGGTCGACGCACATCCGTTCGCCCTGCGAACGCCCGGCTACGCTGGGCGGCATGCCCCGCCCCTCGACCGAGGCCTCATCCCCCGCCCCCGGAGACGGCTACGTGCGCGCCCTGGCCACCGGCCTGGCGGTGCTGCGCGCCTTCACCCCGGACGTCCCCAGGCTCACGCTCACCGAGGCCGCCGACGCCGCCGGCGTCTCCCGGGCGACCGCGCGTCGGTCCCTGCTGACGCTGGTGGAGCTCGGCTACGCGGTGCAGGACGGGCGCGCCTTCGAGCTCACGCCCAAGGTGCTGGAGCTCGGCCACGGCTACTGGTCCGGGCGCTCGACCTCGGAGGTGCTGCGGCCCGTGCTGACGCGCGCCTCCCAGCGGCTGCACCAGTCGTGCTCCGCGGGCGTGCTCCACGGGGCGCACCTGATGTACATCGCCCGCGTGCACACCGAGCGGATCCTGCGGGTGAACCTGGACGTCGGCACGCTGCTGCCCGCCTTCAGCACCTCCATGGGGCGGGTGCTGCTCGCGGGCCTCGACGACGCCGAGGTCCGCCGGGTGCTCGAGGGCGCCCCGCGCACCCCCGCCACGGCGCAGACGCTCACGGACGTCGACGCGCTGCTGGAGGAGGTCCGCCGGGTCCGCGAGCGCGGCCACGCCCTGGTGCACGGGGAACTGGACCCCAACCTCAGCTCGGTGGCCGTGCCCGTGCGCGACCGGGACGGGCGCGTGGTCCTCGCCGTGAACACCGCCCTGTCCACCCGGCGGGGCCGGCTCGGCGAGGCCCTCTCCCCCGCGGCCGCCGAGGCCGCTGCGGCGGAGGCCCTGCCCGTGCTGCGTGAGGCCGCGGACGACGCCGAGGCCGCCCTGGAGCTGCTGGGGCGCTGAGGAGCATGACGACGGCGAGCCCACAGCAGTCTATGATGCGAGGCACATCCCCGGCATCGCTCCCCCTTCACTCGAGAGCAGAAGGAATGAAACCCATCGCCGCCGCCGCCCTGTCCACCCCCCTGACAGCCGGCCTACTCCCCGTCGACCCTCCAGTCGGCGTGGAGCCCCCGATGGAAGCCGGTGGCAGCACAGACATCTCGCCGGTGCCGACTCCCCCGGAAAGCGCACGTGATGGTGATTGGTTCGCGGTCGGCCCGACGGAATCCGTCATAGTGGAAGACAAGATCAACCTGGACGAAGAACCGCCTATCACCGGGCCGTTGCGGGAGGCCGAGGCGACGCTGCGCCCCTGCTCGATCCCCTCTCCATCGGTCTTTGCAATGTCGGACGGACGACCCGCGTGATCGAGAAGTGCACGTCGAAGCACGACGGAACGGCCTCCCTGCGTTGCGGCCACAGCGGCGGCGGGCATGTTCACATCCGAGCCCGGCATCAACAGGGCTGGCAGAACACCATGACCGGCCCGGGCCTATGGGACGACTTCATGGTCTATGCCTCCCGTGAGGCGATGAAGGCTCCGTCGCGCACCGAACCCGACTGGGAGAAGAACACCCGCTGCCACAAGACGCCGATCAAGCTGTATCGGATGGTCAACGGCAAACCCCAGTACGTGAAGACTCGACACCCCCGCGTTGCCGTGTCCATGTACAACAAGGTCGTCGTGACGTCCTACCCGACGTCCACCCCGTCGTGCTGATGTCGAGGGACTCGGGGATGCCTTCGGAGTCTGTGCGATTCACTTACCTCCATGGGGGTGGAAACTTCATCGATGTCCATGAATCAGACACGGACGGCCCCACCGGAGCAGCGCTCGTGGCAGCTGCGATTCCTCCAGGCTTGCAGGCGAAGATCAAGGCCTGGGACAGCAGAATGGGTGACGCCTTCGGCTATCGGCATCATGCTGAGGGGCTCGAACCAGAGAAATGGCCCGCTCCGTTGCGACAGGAATTGACGCGGGAGTATGCCGAACTGCTTGCCGAGCTCCAGGAAGTGGGACTACCCGTCGCCAGCGATGCGTGGTGGACAGTGACGAAGGACGATCTCGGGCCGTCGTGCACATGAACGTCAGTAGGTGCGGGCGTCGCGTGGCGCGTCGACCCCCATCGAGTACGAGCTGACCATGGGCCATAGACCCCCTCACGCGGCGCGACAGAAGGTGTCGTCCCTATGCGCACACGTCCCGGCGCTCAACCAGGGAAGTGCGCCAGGTACCCCTCGAGGGAGCCGTCCGGGTGGTGCATCCACGGCACCGGGTGCGCGGCGGCCCGCGTGCCGGTGACCAGCGAGCGGTGCGTGCGGTCCCGGTAGCGGGTCAGGGACTCCCGCTTGTCCTCGCCCATCTGCAGGAACGTGGCGATCACGCCGTCGAGGTCCATCTCGGGGTAACCGGTGCCGGCCGTGAGGTCGCGGATCTGGTCCGCCTGGAAGGCCAGGGCCACGGGGGTCGAGTCGATCGCGGCCATGCGGGCCGTCCACGCGTCGATGTCCGCCTGCCGCTCCTGCGCGGAGGGCACCGGCGCGCGGCCCAGCAGCACGTCCCGGGCGAAGAAGGCCTGCGCGTCGAGCAGGGTGAGGGTGAACCACTGCTGGGTGGCGCCGAGGTACAGCACACGCGGGTCGGCCTGCCACACCACGGACTTCCAGAGGCTCGGCACGAACGGCAGGTTCGGCCCGGACAGGGCCAGCTCCGCCGGCAGGAACGGGTAGTGGTGGCGGTAGCCGGTGCACAGCAGCACGGCGTCGTACTCGGCGGAGGAGCCGTCCGCGAAGGCGACGCGCGAGCCCGCGAAGCCCTGCACCTCGGGACGCTCGTCCATGCCGGCGGGCCAGTCCAGCTCCTGCGGCGCCTTCCGGTAGGCGGTGGTCACGTGGGCGGCGCCGCCGCGGTGCAGCTGCAGGGCCAGGTCCTGGCCGGAGTAGGAGGAGCCGATCACCAGCACCCGCCGGCCGGCGAACGGCTCCGGGGTGCGGTAGTCGTGGGCGTGCTGCACCAGGCCGGGGAAGTCCTCCACACCGGGCCAGGACGGCGTGTGCGCGGCGTGGAAGTGGCCGGTGGCCACCACGATCCGGTCGAACGCCTCGGTGCGGGCCGCCCCCGTGGTGAGGTCGACGCTGGTCACCTCGAAGGTGCCGTCGTCGAGCGGCTGGACCCAGCGGACCACCGTGCCGAAGCGGATGAGCGGGCGGATGCGCTCGGCCACGTGTGCCACCCGGCCCAGGATGTAGTCCTTCATGGCCTCCTGCGGGAGGTAGGAGGACACCGGCCGGCCGAAGTGGGCGTCGAAGGAGTAGTCCGGGTACTCCATGCACTCCTTGGGGCCGTTGATCCAGAGGTCCCGGTACATGGCCGAGTGCACGGGCTCGCCGAAGCGGTCCGCGGCGGTGCGCCAGTCCAGGTTCCACTGCCCACCCCAGTCGGCCTGGCGCTCGAACGCCACCACCTCGGGGACGACGGCCCCCTCGTCCTCGGCCAGCGCGAGGGCGCGCAGCAGGGCCACGCCGGACGGCCCGGCTCCGATCAGGGCGACGCGCTCGGTCATGGGGATGTCCTTCCGTGCAGGGGATGGGGGTCGGTTCGGGGCGGTCAGGCCGTGCGGACGGCCCGCACGTCGGGGCAGAGGCGGCGGATCTCCGCCTCGAGGCGCATCTGCAGGGTGAAGCCGCGGGCCGGGCAGGCGTGGCACGTGCCGCCGAGCGCCAGCTCGACCTCGCCGTCCTCCACGCCGAGGATCCGCGCCGTCCCACCGTGGGAGCGCAGGTACTCCCCCGCGGGGCCCGCGAGGACCTGCTCGACGGCGGCGCGCAGCACCGCGTCCGAGTCGGCGGAGGCGCCGGCACGTGCCACGGCGCGGGCCTTCCCGCCGCCGCCCGGGCCGCCCACGACGCTTGCCGGGGCCTCCGGCGCGCACGTCGCCTCGCCGGCGGCGAGCAGGGCGAGGGCCTCCTGCAGGGCGGCCCGGACCCGGGCGCCCTCGGCCCGCCACGTGCGTCCCTCGCCGACCGTGAGGCGCAGGGCGGCGGGCTCGGCCACGATGGCTCGCAGGGTGCCGTCGGCGCGGAGGGCCTCCAAGGGTGCGGGGCCGTCCCCCACCGGGCCGACCATCCCCAGCAGCCCGGCCGGGACCGCCCAGCGCAGGGTCGCCCGGTCGCCGGGGACCGCCTCGGGGTGGGTGGGGACCGGGTGGGCCGCGACGGCGCCGCCCCGCTCAGCACCGGTCACGTGAGCGCCAGGACCACGTGCCGCACCGCGAACGCGGCCAGCCACGCCAGCGTGAAGTAGTACCCGAACGCCAGCAGCGGCCACCGCCAGGTGCCGGTCTCCCGGCGCATCACGGCCAGGGTGGACATGCACTGCAGGGCGAGCATGAAGAACACCAGCAGCGCCGCCACCACGTCGGGCGTGAACAGGGGGCGCTCGACGCCCGCGTCGTCCGTCACGGTCCAGGAGGCCAGCGCGTCGCCCGGATCCTCCGGGTCCTCCGCGGCGGCCATCTGGCCGAGCGTGGCCACGAACACCTCGCGCGCGGCCAGGGACGCCAGCACGCCCACGTCGATCCGCCAGTCGAAGCCGAGGGGCTCGAACGCCGGCTCCACCGCCTTGCCGACGGCGGCCGCGGCCGAGTGGTCGATCGTGTACTGCGCCACCGCGGCCGGGTCGTCCATGGCGACGCCGGCGCCGGCCATCTCCTCCTCGGAGCGCACCGGCACGTTCAGCAGCACCCACAGCAGCGCCGTCGTCACGAGGATGATCGAGGTGACCTTGCGCAGGAAGCCCTCCGCGGAGGCCCACATGGAGGTCACCACCGTCCGCGCCTTCGGCAGGCGGTACGGGGGCATCTCCATGTAGAACGGCATGGCGGCCTGCCGCCGGCCGACCACGCGGGACCAGAACGCCGCGGTCAGCATGGACGCCGTCGCCCCGCCCAGGTACAGCGCGAACATCACGAGCCCCTGCAGGCCCACCGGCCCCCAGCGGACCTCGGAGGGCACCAGCAGGGAGATCAGCAGCACGTACACGGGCAGGCGGGCCGAGCACGTCATGGACGGCGCCGCCATCATGGTGGCCAGCCGGTCCCGCGCCGAGGGGAGCGAGCGCGTCGCCATGATCCCCGGCACCGCGCACGCCAGCGAGCTCAGCAGCGCCACGAACGAGCGCCCCTCCAGCCCGAACCGGCTCATCACGCGATCCATGAGGAACGCCGCGCGCGTCATGTACCCCGTGGACTCCAGCAGGGAGATCATCAGGAACAGCAGGAGGATCTGCGGCAGGAACACGACGACGCCGCCGACGCCGCCGATCAGCGCCTCGGCCACGAACCGGCCCAGCCACTCGATGGGGATCAGGGCCGCGGCCCGCTCGCCGAGCCAGCCGAAGAGCTCCTCCACGAGGGCCTGCAGCGGGGCTGCCACGGTGAAGATCACCTGGAAGAACGCGAACATCGTCACGAGGAACACGAGCGTGCCCCACACGGGATGCAGCAGGACGTCGTCGATGCGCCGGGTGCGTCCGTCCGGGCGGGGCACCGCGTAGCGGGCGGCCTCCAGCACGGAGTCGATCCACGCGGCGATCCCGGCGGGGTCCGTGGGCGGGGCCACCGGCGGGACGGCCCAGCCGGCCGGGTCCGTGGCCAGGTGCGCGCGCACGGCCTCGCGCTGCCGCGCGTCGCCGGCGGTGGCGGCCAGCACCGGGATGCCCAGGGCACGGGAGAGACGGGTGACGTCCACGGAGCCGCCGCGCAGGGCGAGCTCATCCCCGAAGGTGAGCACCAGGGTGGCCGGCAGCTCGACGGCGAGCGCGTGCGCCACCATCGTCAGGCCGCGGCGGAGGGTGGTCGCGTCCGCCACCAGCAGCAGGGCCTCCGGGTGGTCGGCGTCGGCCGGGTCCAGGGCGAGGAGGTCGGCGACGACCTGCTCGTCCGGGCTGATGGGGTCCAGCGAGTACGTGCCGGGCAGGTCCTCGAGCACGACTCGCGTGCCGTCCTCGGCCACCATGACGCCCTCGGCGCGGGAGACCGTGACGCCCGGATAGTTGCCGGTCTTCACCCGCAGGCCCGTGAGGGCGTTGAACAGGGTGGACTTGCCGGAGTTCGGGGAGCCGACCAGCCCCAGACGGGTCAGCGAGGAGTCCAGGACGGCCGCGGAGGAGCCCCCGCCGTGGTGGTGCGCGTGGCTCATGCCGCGCAGCCGCGGCAGCCGCGGTCCTCGGCCGGGCACGCGCCGGAGGTGACGTCGCCGGGGCCCGCGAGGACCACGCAGCGGGCCTGGTCGCGGCGGAGGGTGAGCTCGTAGTCGGCCACCCGCACTACGACCGGGCCGCCGAGCGGGGCGCGGCGCACGCCGCTCACGACGGCGCCGGGCATGAAGCCGAGGTCGAAGAGGCGGCGGGCGACGTCGGGCCGGGCCGCGTCGCAGACGCCGGCCACCACGCCGGGGGTCCCCAGGGGCAGGTCCGCGAGGGTGCGGGCCGCGGGCGCGTCCGCGCGGACGCCGCCGGTGACGTCGCGGGTGCTCAGGGACTGGGTGATGGGGAGCGTGAGGGCCATGGGCGTCCTCCTGCGTGCGTGCCTCGGTCCGCCGGGTCCGGACGGATCGCCCCCGCCCCGCTCGGACCCGGAGACAGCCCGGGTCGACGAGGTGAGGTGACCCTTACCTTACATGCATGTTCGCTAATGCGTCTCCGGGGGACCCCCGGAGACCGCCAGGGGGTCCGCCCCGGGGCCGCCGCCGGCTCAGAGCGGGCGGCCGGCGGCGAGGTCCGCGTCCACCTCGGCGAACACCCGCTGCGCCAGCGTGAAGGCGATGTTCGCCGCGGGGACCGAGCAGTAGACGGCGGTCTGCAGGAGGATCTCCTGGACCTCCTCGCGGCTGAGCCCGTTGCGCAGGGCGGCGCGCAGGTGCATGGCGCACTCGTCCCAGTAGCCGCCGGCGACCATCGCCGTGATGGTCACGGCCGAGCGCATTCGGCGGTCCAGGCCCGGGCGGGTCCACACGGTGCCCCACGCGTAGCGGGTGATGAGGTTCTGGAAGTCCTCCGTCGCGGCGTCCTTGTTCGCCTCCGCCCGGTCCACGTGGGCGTCCTCCAGGGCCTCCCGGCGCACGGCCATGCCGGCGTCGTGGACCTCCCGGGAGGTGCGGTCCATGTCGTGGCCGATCGGCTGCTCGCCCATGCGCGTCTCCTCGCTCGTCGTCGCCATCGCGGCCGGCTCAGCGGGCCAGGAAGGCGGCCAGGGCCTCGGCCGTGCGCTCGGGCTGCTCCAGCGGGGCCTGGTGCGCCGTGTGCTCGAACGCGTGCACCACGGTGCCGGGCACGGCGGCGGCGATCTCCTCTCCCGCGGCCGGGGCGGTCACCTGGTCCTCGACGCCGTGGATCGTCATGAGCGGCACCGTGTCCTCGCCCAGGCGCCCGCGCACGTCGAACTCGGCGAGGGCCTCGCACAGGCGGGCGTAGGAGTGGCGGTCCGCCTGCTGCAGGGTGTGCAGCAGCCCGGTGGCGCGCTCGGGGTGCTCGGCGATGAACCCCTCCGCGAACCAGCGCTTCGAGGAGCCCTCCACCTGGGTGGGCGTGCCGGCGCTCTCCACGAGCTCGGCGCGCTCCAGCCAGGCGTCCTTCTCGCCGATCTTCGCGGCGGAGCAGATCACCGTCGCGGAGGCGAACGTGTCCGCGTGGTCCAGGGCAAGCTGCAGCGCCACGCAGCCGTTGAGGGACACGCCCGCGTAGTGCACGGGCACGTCCGCGGGGATCGTCCCCTCGGCGCGCAGCCGCCCCACGGCGGCGGCGACGGCGTCGGCCAGGTCCGCCACGGTCAGCGGGGCGTCGTGCGGGGCGGAGGCGCCGTGCCCGGGCAGGTCCCAGCCCACCACGAGGGTGTCGGCGGGCAGCTCGCGGGCGGCGAGGGACCACAGGGCCTCCACGCCGGTGCCCAGGCCGGCGCCCGCGACGAGGACGCGAGTGGGAGCTTCGGCGGGCTTCAGCAGGGTGACGGCGACCTCGGGGGTGGTCATGGCGTGTCCTTCCGGTGACGGGGCGGCCGGTGTCCGGCCGCGGGGGGCTCTGACTGCGGGGGTCTCAGGCCGATGCTCTCAGGCGCGGCGCGTGGGCGGCCAGGATCCGGTCGACGAGCGTCTCGGCCTCGCCGGTGTAGGCGACGGGGTCCAGGAGGTCGGCGAGCCGCGCGTCGGAGACCTCGGCGGGGACGGCGGCGCGCAGCAGCTCCGCGAAGTCCCCCTCCCCGGCCAGGGAAGCGTCCACGGCGCCCTGGATCACGGCCTTGCCCGAGCCGGGCCCGCCGAACAGCGCGTCCTGTTCGGGGGCGAGCTCGGCCATGATCCGCTCGGAGACCAGCAGCGGGCCGGTGAGCGCGAGATTCGCGGCCATGCGGCCGGTGTGCACGCGCAGCCCGGAGACGAGCTCGCGGGTGAGGGCCGCCGCACCGCCGGCCACGCACAGCAGCTGGCGCAGCGCGGGCCACTCGGCGTGCCAGGACCCGTCGGGGCGCTCGTCGTTGGCGGCGCCGGCGGCCGTGTAGACCTGGGCCAGCAGGCCGGGCGTGGAGAGCGCGGCGGAGTGGATGAGCACGGAGAGCACCGGGTTCTGCTTGTGCGGCATGGCCGAGGAGCCGCCGCGGCCCGCGGCCAGGGGCTCGCCGAGCTCCCCGTTCTCGATCCGCGCGGACGTCAGCACGTCGTTGGCCACCTTGCCGCACGCGGCCACCACATCCGCCAGCGCGGCGGCAACGCCGGTGACGGCCATGCGGTTGGTGTCCCACGGGCCGGCGGGCGCGGCGCCCACGATGCCGACCCGGGGGCGGGTCACGGTGCGCTCGGTTACGGCGTCCTCCCGTCAGGGGGTTCCGCGCCATCCTCACCCGTGACCCGCGTCACCGTCAGAGCGATTCTCTCTCAGTGAGAATCGCCGCCCACGGCCCGGGAGATCCCCCGGGCCGCCGTCATCAGCAGCGCCGGCACCCCCGCGGCCACGGGCGCGTCCCGCCGGACGACGACGCCGATCGCCGCCGGCCCCTGGCCGGCAGCTCCGCTTGGGACAGCCGATCCACCCAGCGGTACGCGGTGGGCAGCGGCAGCGCCGCTCGGCGGGCGAGCGCCGCGACCGTCAGCTCGCGGTGGTCGGCGTCGAACGCCGCGAGGATCCGCAGAAGCCGGTCCAGCGTGGTGTCCGGGGGCGCCGCAGCGCCCCGTCCGCCGCGCTCACCGCTGGAAGGCCCGGGCCACCTCGAGGAACCGGTCGTTGGCCTCACGCTCGCTGATGCTCACGCGCACGCCCTCGGGGAAGGCGCGCACGGACAGGGCGCGCTCGCCTGCCGCGGCGGCGAAGTCCGCGCCGCGCTCGCCCAGGGGCAGCCACACGAAGTTCGCGTGGGTCTCCGGGACGTCCCAGCCCGCCTCGGCCAGGGCCGCGACGACGCGCTCGCGCTCGTCCACGACGGTCTGCACGCGCTCGAGGACCTCGTCCAGGTGGTCCAGGGAGGCGATGGCGGCCTGCTCGGCCACGGTGGAGACGGCGAACGGCACGGCCACGGTGCGCAGCGAGGCGGTGACCTCGGAGCGGGAGACGGAGTAGCCGACGCGCAGGTTGGCCAGGCCGTGGGCCTTGGAGAAGGTGCGCAGCACGACCACGTTGGGGTGGCGGCGGTACATGGCCGGGCCGTCCACGGCGTCGGGGTGGCGGACGAACTCCACGTACGCCTCGTCGATCACCACGAGCACGTGCGGGGGCACCTGCGCCAGGAAGTCCTCCACCTCGGCCGTGGTCAGCACGGGGCCGGTGGGGTTGTTCGGGGTGCAGAGCAGCATGACCTTGGTGCGCTCGGTGATCGCGGCGAGCATGGCCGGCAGGTCGTGGCGGCCGTCCGCCGTCAGCGGCACCTGCACGTCCTTCGCGCCCGCGGTGCGCACGACGATCGGGTAGGCCTCGAAGCTGCGCCAGGCGAAGACGACCTCGTCCGGGGCGCCGTCCTCGCCGCCGTCGCCGGCGAACGCGGTGATGACCTGGGTGAGCGCTCCCAGGGAGCCGCCGCCGGTGACGATGTCGTCGGCCGGGACGTCCAGGTGCGCGGCGAGGCGCTCGCGCAGGGCGGTGGAGAGCGGGTCCGGGTAGCGGCACACGGGGCTGGGCTCGCCCTCGGCGCCCGCGACGACCTCGTGGATGCGCTCGACCACGGCGGGCACGGGCGCGAACGGGTTCTCGTTGGAGGACAGCTTGTAGGGGCGCAGGCCGGGCACGGCGACGGGCGGCTTGCCGGCCGCGTACGGCGGCAGGAGCGAGACCTTGCGGTGCGCGGCGACCCCTGAGGGGCCGGAAGTGACGTCGGTCATGCGCACGATGGTACCGGCGCGCCGGCCGGACTCAGCCCTCGCCCAGCACCGCCCCCAGGCGACGCGCGGCCGCGGCCAGCTCGGCGCCGACCGCCTCCTCGTCCACGGCCGGGGAGGTGAACACGACCGCGAGCGCGGCCGGCATGCCCGCCGCCGCGGGCACGGAGGCCGCCACCGAGCCGACGCCGGTGATCACCTCGTCCCGGGAGGCGGCCCAGCCACGCGCGCGGGCCTCGCGGACGGCAGGACGGTCCTGCCCCTCCGCGGGCAGGACCGAGGCGATCGCGATGCCGGGGGCGCCGACGCCGAGGGGGTGCCGCGTGCCCGGCCGCTGGGTCACGAGGTTGCCGCGAGGCGGCTCCACGGTGGCGAGCGTGAGGCAGTCCCGGCCGTCCCAGACCACCAGGAAGGCGGTCATGGCCAGGGCGTCGCTCACGCGGGAGAGCTCGGTGACGGCGGCGGCGCGCAGGTCCTGCTCCACCCCTCCGGCCAGGGTGACGAGCCCCGGGGCGCCGTGGACCAGGCCGGCGGCGTCGCGGCGGAGCAGGCCGTGGACCTCGAAGGTCCGCAGCATCCGGTAGGCCACGGAGCGGTGCACGCCGAGGTCGTCGGCGAGCTCGGCGATGCTCGGCGGGGTCGGTCGGTCGGCCACGAGCTCGAGCATGGTCAGGGCGCGGGAGAGCGTCTGGGAGGGGGCGCCGGGG